>CAZGVZ010000155.1:7215-8599 GCA_964529145.1 uncultured Fibrobacteraceae bacterium
TCTGCGCCCGCGACTTTTCGAAGATTTTCGCAACGTAAAGGCTGTCGCGGTACTTCATCTCCATGCCGTGTACGCTCGCGTCATTCGGCAGGGGAAACACGTAGGCGATGTCGTCCACCTTCCCGAAGTCATTTACAAACATCTGGAGGAGCGTGACGCGCGCCAGTCCGTCTGCGACCACCACGCTGTAGGTCGAGGTGCGGGGCGAGAGCGGCACGACGATCCTGTTCGCGCTGTCGCTCAGGATGCACACCGGACCTTTGATGGAATCGACAGGAACGACGATCGACTGCGCGGCGACCGGAACCAGGGCGAAGATTACGGCCAGCAGCGCGGTCATTCTTTGACATCTGTCCATGACTGCCTCCTTGTAGTTTCACGGGTGAAAAGCGGGCGGATTTTCCGCAGCGGATCGTGCGAGCGACAATATATATCCCTGAAAACAATTTACTCTCTTGCTCGGGTTTTCGCACGGAAGGGTTCAGAGATTTCGTATTCTGAAGAATACGGCTTCTCAGGTGAAAAAGTCCGCATCCGGACCTCCCAGCCCGATCCACGGCTGTTCGTAGGCAGTTGAAGTGACAGGAGGTGTCACTCCGCGCCGGATCACGGAGTTTATTGCCCGGAGGAGAAGTATGCGGACCGTATTTTCATCAGTTCCCACGGAATGGCCAGAGCATGTCCAGGGGTAATTTTCGAACCTTTCTTTTCCATCCATTCTCTCAGGGGAAGTTCGACGACACGTGAGAGAGTGCCTCGGCGGCCGTAGATGACGAGCATCCGTGCGAGAAGTTCGACATCGAAAAGCCATCTGCTCAGAAACGGTTCGGAGAAAAGCGCGCGCGCGGTCTCGGTCCTCATCATCTTCGCACCGCACTGGGTGTCGTAGACCGGCAGATCGAGCAGCATGCTGGCGAAGGTCGAGAAAATCCTTCCCGCATAGTGCCGTACCGTGTTTCGTACGATTCTTACACCCAGGTGACGGAAACGGGACCCGAGCACGAGCGTGCACCGTTTTTTTGTCCTGAACACCGCCTTGAAACGGACGATCTGAGACAACGGAGTCGAAAGATCGCGTCGAAATACCCTACCAGATCATAGCGGCCGCTTTCGACAGATTCGAGTATGCCGCGGCGCACAGCTTCCGATTTTCCGCTGTTGACCGGAAGAGCGGTACAGTGCACCCTGTCGGGATGTCGCTCCGAGAACCTGCGAAGAGTTGCGGGGGTTTCGTCGGTGCTGCCGTCGTCCACGAAGAGGAAACCGAGATCGGGATCTCCGGCGAGCGAGCGGCCGAACGCGTCGATGTCAAGCCGTGCCGCTTCGTTGTAACAGGGAACGATCACACATGTCTTCTGCATACCGCAAATACCGAGAGTCCCGG
>CAZGVZ010000156.1:0-811 GCA_964529145.1 uncultured Fibrobacteraceae bacterium
CGTCCGCGATGATCTGATGCGTCTTCAGGCCGTTTACGTTGACTATGAATCCGACTCCGCAGCTGTCGTGTTCGAACTGCGGATCGTAAAGTCCGGTTTTTTTCATATAATGCGCTTTCATAGGATCGGGTCGAGGTTTTACAATTCACGTTCGGCGACGAAACAGCTCCCCGCCTGCCGATATGTATCGACATTGATGTATAGACTGTGCCGGGAGGTGTCGATCACCCTGATGATATCCGACCATGAGAGCGCCTCGGGAACAAGATCGCTCAACCTGTTCGGAACCGTCTCCAGGAACTTCCTGTCGAACATGTTCCCCTCCTTTTCCGGAAAAATCGCCATGTAAAGCATGTCGGTTTCGACGAGATCGTTAAAGAAATGGGTTCCGAGCGAGATGTCCGGGATCAGCCCCTCGTGCATCACCGCGATTTCGCAGAGTACGGATATCTTGTTTATTTCGGAGAAGGTGACCGGTACTCCCAGGGAAGGGGTCGAGGTACCCCATCTTCCGGGGCCGAGAAGCATGATCGTTTCGTGCTTCTCGGGCTGATGATCGTTCAGGTGAACAAGCCGGCCTACCAGCCTCGCCACAGCGTACCTGTCGTTGTCGCCGAGGCTGCTGTAGCCCGAAGGAACCACATAGATAAGCCGGTCCAGCGGTGCGAACAGACCGTTTCCTATGATCGGCCCGGAGGTTCTGAGTATTTCCCTGCCGCCGGACGTTCCCTCATGCATCACATGCTCGCGCTTTTTCTTGATTTGAAAGGGGCGACACTGGACGAGCCCGATTCGCAGCGAGCCGTCATCA
>CAZGVZ010000156.1:821-8591 GCA_964529145.1 uncultured Fibrobacteraceae bacterium
GATGCTCGTACGCGGCTTCCAGCGTAGACATCATGTCGCGCATGTCCTGTGCGAAGGAGGTCTCTCCGAGCAGCTTTTCAAAGGTGAGGACCCGGCAATCGTAATCATCCAGGCCGTGTTCGCGTGCCCGCCGGTCGATCGATTCGTCGTTTGAGATGAAAAAATCCATATGTTTGTTCTCGGCCGTGGATGGAACGACCGTTCCGAACTCGAGAGTGACCAGACGGTTCGCGGTCAGGTCGAGCACGTCGACGAACCGTTGCGTTGGTCCGGGCGATCCGTCCGTCTCACCTTCGGGTCGACGGAGAGGCGCGCTCAGCGATACGATGCGGGTGTAATCGTCATCGAGCCGGTCGACCGCGCGGGTACCGAGGCCGAACACGAGCCTGAGCATACCCGCCCGGGGATCTATCTCGTCTCTCCAGACGAACGGATTGAAGGAAAACCCGACACCGGCCAGGTGCGGATAGAAATAGCCTTCCTTGAAAGCGCCCGAAACCCGCTGTACCAGAAGCGCCATCTGCTCGTCTTTGTCGAGCAGCCCCCAGTGGGCTCTGTATGAAAGCGCTTCCCTGTTCAGTGTGCTCGCGTACACGGTTCTGACCGCGTCCATGAACGATTCGAGACGCTGCTGCGGGGTACCCTGGTTCGCACAAAAGACGCTCTCGTATTTGCCGCTGAAGGAATTGCCGAATGCGTCCTCGAGAAGGCTGGAGGAGCGTACGATTATCGGCGACTGCCCGAAATAGTTGAGCATCTCGCGGAACTGGACCAGAATATCCTCCGGAAAGGTGCCGCCGAGCACCCGCTGTCGCGCCTCCTCCGCATTGTCGAAGATCTCCTCCGGGTCGCGCGATTTACGACGTACCCACCAGCAGTTGTTGCGGATAAGATATGTATAGTAGACGTCGCTGCCGATGAAAAACGAATCCAGCACGCTGAGCCGCTCGCGCCACACAGGATTGGATTTTCTGAGAATCGCCTGCGCCACTAGCATTCCGGCGGATTTTCCGCCGATGAGCCCGGTACCGATCATTCGTTTTCCGATGTTGACGAGGTCCGGAAGATCGAGATAACGTTCCGCGAGCGCGATCAGGCGCGGATCACGGGTGACCGCCATGCGTAAAAGCCGGTTGAGAAGCGAATCTCCGCCGCCGGATGCCCTGTGGCCTTCCCTTGCCGGTTCGCTCCTTTCCTGCGCTTCGGTGAAGGTCCGGGTCCAGAGGTCGAACCGGTGGACCGAAAAGTCGAGCCAGGGCTGCGTGATGGATGCGAGCACCTCTGAAATGACGCCGCTCTGAGTGACCGGGGTAAAGGTCCCGTTTTCATTGTGCTGATGCAGCATGTACATGGTTTCGGAATGGCGTTTGTATACCTTGAGCGGATGGACGTAAAGACGGTCGCGGTTTCTGAACACGTCGACGATTACCTGCGCGGTGCCGTGGATAGCGTTCACCGCAAGCGCGGTATGCCGGTCTTTCATGAGGCCGAAATAGGCGGCGGTTTCGAAATCGTAAAGGTAAGGGCAGGCGAGCATGAAAAAATTGCCCAGCATGCGATCGCTGTACCAGTCCACCGCAAGTTCCGATAAAATATCGAACACGTAGCACGCGCCGATGCCGAACGTTTCGATTTTCCGGAAAATCGCATCGATGAAGCTCTCGAAGCCGTCTTCCGGGTGAAGAGTGAAGATCTCGGCCTGTACGTCATCGGGAAGAAGCGCCTGGTGTGCGGCATACCGGAAATAGATCAGCTTCCTTCGCTCGGAAACCGCATTGCGGCAGAAAGGGTGCACGAACGGTATGTAATCGTCGACGGAGTCGACCTGCCAGACGATGTTATCGCCCGGCCGGACGCCCTGCAACACTCCATCCATACCGGGAAGCCCGGTACTCAGGAGTTGGTACACTTTAGGCATAGAGCTCTGAGAATCCAGTCTCTATGTACTGTCGGGAAGTAGTGCTGACCCAAAAAATACCTTCCGGGATGATGGAGGGACAAGGCCCGGTCTGACCGCGAGCCGCACTACTTTCATGGATGAGCTTGATTGCACACCACGACCCTTTTCACGTTTCCGGCCGGAAATGGTGTAATTCCACGCTCACGTGGACGATCGAGGGAAATATCCGGAGCCGTTCCTTGAAACCGGCGATGGTAACCATGTCCTTTTTAGTCACCACCGCCAGGATGCATGCGTATTTGCCCCGCGCGATCTGCCAGAGGTGAAGATCGCTCACCTTCGATACCCCATCCGATTCCACGGTTTCTCTTACTTTGGCGGCGAGAGGCGAACGATCCTCCAGATCGAGGAGAATACTGCCGCTCGCCTTGAGAAGGTCGTATGTCCAGCGGATGATGAGCAGCGCTCCAACGATGCCTGCGACCGGGTCGAAGAAGTTCCAGGAAAGGTATTTGGCGGCGACAAGCGCCGTGATCGCCAGAATGGAGGTAAGGGCATCGGTGACTACATGGAGGTATGCCGCCCGCATGTTGAGGTCGTGATGCCGATGCACGTGACGTATACCGGTATCGTGCTCAAGGCCATGATGAACGTGCGTGTCCCGCCCTGACCGCCCGACGCCCAGTCCCAGAACGAGCGCGCTTGCCGCGTTGACCAGCAATCCAATGACCGCGACTAAAAGCGCCTGATCGTATCGGATCGGAATCGGGTCGAGTATCCGCTCAACCGCGGCCCAGCACATTGACACTGCCACGATGCCAAGCAGCACAGCGCTGGTATAGCCGCCCAGAACCTCCACTTTCCAGGTCCCGAAGGCGAAACGGGTATCACTTATATATCTCCGGGCGATAGCATAGGCGGCGAGTGTGATGCCGAGTGCGATCAGGTGAGTTCCCATGTGCCATCCGTCCGCGAGGAGAGCGAGGGAACCGAACACCATCCCCGCGGCGATCTCCGCGACCATGGTGAGCGCGTTGAGGATGATTACCGTCCGGATTCTCGCTTCGGATTGCCGGCTGCTCGGCTGGTAGGAGTGCTCGTGCTCGAGTTCGGTATGAGTTCTGTGCATTCTCAGGCATCCGGATTGTTTTTTTGCTTTTCGATCGCTCCAAGGATGCTGCTTGCCACCGGGGGACACCCGGAAACGAAGGTTCCCGCGTCTTTGAACCGGCGGGTGCAGTTGCCTACGCATATGGTGTCTGGAGGCACCCCCTTGTGGCCCTTTCCGATCGCGATCGTCACCGGCTTGCCGCCGGGAAAGTATTCGCCGAGCTGGTCGCCGTACCGCTTCATGAAGAGGAGGACGGTGGATTGACATGCGCTGCACGATTGCTCGTCGAGGATTGTCGCCCCGGGGAACTGCATCGAGAGGTTCTGCGGTACCGCTGCGAAAGGCTGAGTCAGCGACTGCCAGTCCGGAGTCGTGATCAGGTACGCCCCGCAGTCGAGAGAACCGTATCCGCGTTCCGCGGCGATACGCAGGTGAGGAACGGTCGCCGGGGCGATGCCCATGAGGGTGCAGGCCACGCTGTCGGCTGCGATCGCGTCGTTACCCACGATCACCAGATCGAGCGATTTGGGTTCACCCGCACTGGGTCCCAGTCCTTCCATCCCGACAGTCCCGTCGATGATCGAGAGGTGCGGACGCAGCACCGATGCCATATCCGCGATCGCGATGTTGAGGGATTTATCTTCCAGAAACGGGATGCGGGGAAGCATGTGCAGGTCGACCTTGCTGCGGCGCCAGAGACATCCTTTCATGTTCTTGACGGACAGGGTCACCGTCGTGTGCATGTGCGTTTTCATCACAGGAATGGAAACGATGATGTCGAAATCGAACACGTCGGCGCACACTTTGAGAGTGGTAATGGCGGTTCCGTCGCGAACCGAGATCTCGACCGGATTGCGCTTGTCCATATCGATGCACCTGCAGCCGCGTTCACGTGCGATAAAATCGAGTCCTGAACGCTCGTACGCCTGTTCCATCCGCACTCCGGTGATGGGGCTTTCGCCGATCGCGACTTCCGATGCGCCGGCCGCGCGAAACGCGTCGACCGCCGCTGCCACCACCTGTGGATTGGTGATTACCCCGGAATAGGGGGTCGCGACGCGGCCGACGTTGGGTTTGAGCAGCACCCGTTTTCCCGATACCGGCGAGAGATTGAAGTTCGCGAGTGCGTCGAGAGTGTTGCGATACGGACCTCGCCCCGCTGCGATGGAAATCCTGGGAGCCCGCCCCGGAGCGCGGAACGGATTCTCGCACATGCTCAATACCCCTTCGGGCAGATCCGGTTTCCGGTACGGCTGGGCAGGACCGGCGCCGGGATAAGAACCGAGCAGCTTGACTCGTCCCCACTTCTTTATTTCACCGAGCGCGTCCTGCAGGTCGGAGGAGAGCACGTACCCCATGCAGTCGATGAAAAAATGATAGGTACCGAAATGTTCCCTGGTGGGTCGCGAGATGATCGAGGTGAGATTGATCGAGCGGGAAGAGAAGGAGGTAAGTATGTCACTGAGCACCCCGGGGCGGTCATCGGCTTCGAGAATGATGAGAGAGGTTTTATAGGTCCGCCCCGGATCGAACGTCTGTTCCTGTTCCGCGAGCACGATGAAACGTGTCGTATTGTCGGTGTAATCGCTCACGTTCCGGATCACGAGCTGAAACGGTTCCGTGGGAATGGTCCAGAAAGGAACGAGCGCACCCGATGTTTCATCACTTTCAGCGAGCCGCTCCAGTGCCTCTTCGGCGCTTTCGGTACGAAGAACGGCCGCCTGATGGATGGACGCAAGGAATTCGGAACATTCCGATTCCGCGCGGAAGGATGCGAATATCGTGCGGATCTCGGAAGCGTCGCTGCACCGGGCGACGCAGCCGTAATGTACCGGAAGAATCAGTTCTCCAACGATGGTGCGGTTGCTCTGCAGCAGCAGTTCGAGTACCGAGGTGGCATGACCGTCGATCATGTTTTCCAGGGGAACGATTCCGTATTCGCAATTGTCTCCAACCGCCCGGAATACCTCTTTGAGAGAAGCGCAGTACTCGATGCCCCCTGTTTGCGCCAAGGATCCTTCGAACGTCCTGGCGGCATAGGGGCTGAAGGGATCGCCGGAGCCGAGAGTCGCGATTTTTACCATCGTTCGCCTTGGAAATCCAGGTTCTATGAATTTAGTATCCTTCGCCGGGAATCCCCGGGCGCATCGGAAAAATAATGAATCGGACGGTGGAAAACTATCCGGCCCGAATATTTCCTGCGAGGGCTCAAATAAGCGAGGATTTCTGTTCCGGCGATAACGCCTCGTTCATCGCGCCGGTACGGTATCCTCTCAGGTCGAGAGAGGTAAAGGTATAGCCGGCATCGCGGCAGATTCTGTCGATCCTTTCGCGCATACACCACGCCTTCCCGATTTCGTCCGAACCGACTTCGATGCGGGCCAGATTCCCGTGACTTCTGACTCGAAACTGGGTGAAACCGAGTTTCTTAATGTTCTCCTCAGCTTTACCTACACGGGTCAGCTTGTCGCGGGTGATGGTCTCGCCGTATGGAAAACGCGAGGCAAGACATGCGAAGGAAGGCTTCGAGGCGGTTTCGAGATGCAGACGGCGCGAGCAGGCGCGAATATCATCCTTGCTCAACCCGGTCTCTAGCAGCGGCGAAATGATGGAGAGTTCCCTGATCGCCTTTCTTCCCGGCCGGAAATCGTTGAGATCGTCGACCGTGCTTCCCTCGAAAACTGCCGACAATCCTTCCCTGGCCGCGAGTGAAGCGAGGGCGGAAAACAGCGTCTTTTTACAAAGATAGCAGCGATCCGGCCCGTTCTCCGAAAATCCCGGAATTTCAGTCTCGTCGCAGTCGACGATCATGTGCCGCAGCCCCAGCGATGCCGCGAGACGGCCGGCCTCTTCACTTTCCGAAGCAGGGTAGGTGCACGATACGGCTGTAACGCAGAGAGCTTTGCGTCCCAGAACATCGGTCGCCGCTTTCGCAAGAAACGTGCTGTCGACCCCTCCCGAGAAAGCGATCAGGGCGGAATCGTACTTTTCAATGAATTTCTTCAGTGTTTCGAGTTTGTTCATCCGTATTCATCCTTCCGGAGAGGAGTTGAACCTCGACTGTCGAATTGTCGAATAAATATATTTCGTCCGGAAACCGGTAAAAAGTGATCCATTGCAAAAAAAAAAACCGTATGTAGTTTTAGTACTGCATCTCAGCGGGTTCGTTTTTTTGTGAAAATTGTGTGCAAGATGCATTGCGCGGAACACGGCCAGAGTACTTTGAGCACATTGCGGCGCGTTTTGGGATAGGGGGGTGGACTTTTAGGCGGTTCCGACTGAAAACGGGCACTTCAAAGATGTCCTTGAGAATTGAGTCGAGCGATCCTGCATCGTACCCGGAAAACGGTTGAACCTGTCCGGTAATGCGCACGAACACCTGTGAAGTCCTGCACAGTGTGGAAAAAAATAACGGATTCGATAAATTATCTATATACGATTTCGGCAGCTGCTTACCTGGCGAAAAAGGAAGTTTTTATGGAAAAAACCTACGTGACTATGGAAGGTCTCACCAAATTGAAGAATGACCTTGAATACCATAAGACGGTCAGGCGTCGTGAAATCGCCCGGCAACTGGATCTCGCCCGTTCTTTTGGCGATCTCAGGGAAAACGCCGAGTACGAGGCCGCAAAACACGCCCTGTCCCTCAACGAGATCAGGATCAGGGAGCTGGAGCAGAAGGTGTCCTGCGCGGAGATCATAAATCCTGAAGCCAGCCGGAGCGACAGAATATTTGTGGGCGCGAAGGTTACGCTATGGGATATCGAGGATGAGGAAGAGGTACTGTATGAACTGACCGGTTCCGAGGAAGCGGACCCGGCGGAGGGAAAGATCTCGATCAACTCACCGGTCGCGAAAGCCCTGCTTGGCCATGCTATCGACGATATCATCGAAATCCGCGTACCCAGAGGTTTACTGAAATACAAGATCATCGCAGTGAATCGGTAGTCGCCGCCAAAGGGCTTCGGCTGCAGCTGTTACGGATATCAAGACGCATTTGCAACGGGCTGCATGGCAACCGGCATCCAGGTGTGCACCCGTTCACACGACACATTTCATTGGAATTTAAGGTTCTATCGCTATGCCCTTTTCCGACCGGCGGGACTTGATCCGGGAAGTATACTCGAACACGAGGATTCTACGTACACCAGTGTCGGGCATCATCTCCGGGTACCATAAGCTTCCGTATATCCTGATCGCTCCGAATGATGAAAACATCGAACATTCCATCGAGATAAATGGTACAATAAACGTATCACCGAAATTCGTCATTTCACCTTCGATGCTGCAGGAGACGTTCGGAGACGTTTTCGATTCCGGCACGTTCGACAAAAACATCGAAGGACGCTTTTTCTCGTTCGCATTCACGGGGAAGAGAAACGTCAAGATCGAAAGCACGGAATTCCATATGGTACAGCGCGAAAACAAGCCTCAGGATCATCTTTCGCATGTCGAGGATCAGCTGATGCGACAGGAGAATACGCGGACCGGGCTCATTTTTTGTCCGCATTTCGCCTATTATCCCGTATCTATCGACCGTTTCATATCGGAAATCGTCGATCGGGAAATGCGTGCATGACCATGAAAAAGAAGAACTACTTCACTACCGAAACTTACCGGCGGCTTGCGCGCAATCCTTTCGTTGACGAAAAATCCCTGGATTTCATCCGGAAAAAGATCGCGCTGCATTCTTCCGGCTCAGCGGGGGAGACTCCCCGCGAAAAAAAAAATTCCTGCGCCGACGGCAGGTCGCGATCGG
>CAZGVZ010000157.1:0-8577 GCA_964529145.1 uncultured Fibrobacteraceae bacterium
CAACCCGGAAAATGAGCGGCGACCCTGAATTCACCACGAGACTGAAAGGAACCCGTCCTCCGCAGATCGACCGTTCTATTATCCTGTGCCTTCCATGTAACGCATGCTCCGGAATCCCAAGCAGCTTTTTTTCCTGAACCGGTCTTCGGCCACTTCTCCCCCTGTTTCCCCGAACTTATCATATCGTACCATCCTGACGGAAAATGTTCAACTTCGACAACGGATCGAACAGATGTATCGAGCGTCCGTCGACACATACCGGTATCGACCTGCCGGACCTGACCTCCTCTTCACGGGTAATCAGGAAACGTATTACGATTCCGTCGGCATTTTTACCGATAATCAGGCTGCGATCGCCCATATTTTCGACCAGCTCGATCTGCAGTTCCATACTGGTGTCGGTATGCCTGCGGCGTGCGACATGTTCGATGAAATGGATGTTTTGCGGACGGATTCCCACCACCACCTCCCGGCCCTCCATGGAAGAGATAAATGCGGTTCGCTCCTTATCAAGCCTCAGAAAGCCTACCGGTGTGAGAATGCCAGGAGTTTTCTCAGCCGATGTTATGGAGCCCTTGATGAAGTTCATCGGCGGACTGCCAATAAACTCCGCAGTAAAAATGGTCGCAGGGTGATCGTAGAGCACCCTTGGAGTATCGTATTGCTCGATCCTGCCGTTGTTGAGGAGCGCGATTCGCTCGCTCATGGTCATCGCCTCTATCTGGTTATGAGTCACATAGATGATCGTTTTACCGACTTTACGATGAATGTTCTTGAGCTCTTCGACCGCGGTCTCACGCAGCGCGGCATCGAGATTACTGAGCGGTTCATCGAGAAGCAGGACATCCGGGTTCAGAACCAGCGCCCTCGCCAATGCGACTCTCTGGCGCTGTCCTCCGCTGATTTCCCGCGGCAGCCTGTTCTCGAGCCCTTTCAAATGAAGAAGGGCCAGAACCCAGCTCAGTTTTTCCTGCACTTTCGTCACGGGAGTCCTCTTTAGTTCCAGGCCGAAGACAATGTTTTTCCTTACCGACATATGCGGGAAAAGAGCATAGCTCTGAAAGACCATGGCACAGTTTCTTCTCTGGGCGGGGATACCGTTACACCGCCTGCCGCCAACGACAATTTCACCATCGTCAATGCTTTCAAGCCCTGCGATCATTCGGAGCAGGGTTGTTTTTCCGCATCCCGAAGGACCCAGAAGCGTCACGAATTCCCCGTCTCCTATCGTGCAATCCATGCGATCGACCACCAGGTGGCCGCCATATCTCTTCGTCAATGATCGCATCACGACGTCAGACATGCTTCTCCTCCCCAATTCCCCTTACGGTTGACACCACTTGTGACCGTAGAATTCGTGGCGTCCGTGCAACCGATACCGGACCGGTCATTTCAACGCTCCCGAGGCGATTCCCGCTATCATATACCTCTGCACCACCATGCTGAACACGATTACAGGTACGCTCAGACATACCGAGGTTGCCGCAAGCAGGTTTTGCGGTTCGGCATATTTGAGTCCGTTGAGATAGAGGGTGAGAGTGAACATCTCCTGGCGGCCGAACGTCAGAAAATGAACGAAGATAAATTCATCCCACGACAACAGAAAAGTATAGATGGAGGCTGCCGCGAGTCCCGGTACCGCGAGAGGAAAAAGAATTTTTAGAAATGTCTGAAACCGGTTCGCCCCCATGACCGAAGCCTGATCCTCGAGTTCACGGGGAATCGACTCGAAGGCCCCCATACCGATGAAAACGACATAGGGAAGCGCAAGAAGCGTATGCGCGCAAACGATACCCAGGTAGGTCTGATGCGCTCCGATCCGCATGAAAAACTCGACTACCGGGATTACCGAAGCGATGTCCGGAAAAATGCGAACCGAAATGATGCCGATCAGCAGGATCCTTCGGCCCGGAATACGGTACCGCCCGAGAACATATGCGGCTGGAACCCCGAGCACCATGGAACATATCACGGTAGAAACCGCGATCACGAAGCTGTTGCCGAGAACGGTATAGAAATGCGGATCCGTGAACAGGTAGGCATAAACGCTCAGTGTGGGATGAGCCGGCCACAACGGAACCGGTCTGCCGCCGGTATTGATGCTCGCGATATCGCTCACCGAATATTTCACGAGGAGATATACCGGCCCGAGGACAAAGAGGAGCCCCGCGAAGATCCCGGCGGACCAGACAATCCGTGTGGAAACCGCCGTCGGGCGGCGGACCGGCTCAGAACGTCTTCTCATGTGAAAAGCCCGAGCGGCTTTTGAAGAAGTCAAGTGTTTTCCCGAACATCACGGTGGTGGCAATGATGCACGCAACCATGACAAGGGCGACGACGGCGGCGTAATGAGGATTCCCGAAATCGTTGTAGTAATAATCAATCAGCGTTCCGAGGAAACGATATCTCCCGGCCAGGACGTAAGGAAAAATGAACTCTTTCCACATCTCCACCGAACGCAGCAGCACCACTGCGGAAACTGAGGGGATGATAAGGGGAAGCATGATTTTCGAAAACCGTTGTCGCAGGGTAGCACCCATGGTTTTGGCGGCATCGAGCAGCTCCGGATCGATCCCATTGAGACCAGCCAGCAATATCAGCATGGAAATGGGCATATCCCTCCATACCTTCCCGATCAGGGACAGGCTCAAAGCGGACAAATGCGATCCACGCCAGCAGACTGGGGAACCGATCAACTGGGGAAACGGAGGATAGTTCCCCAGGAGGAAATGGTTGACATGTCCTCCGGGAAAATCGAAAAGCACATATATCAGCATCGCGGTCACGAGCGCCGGCAGAGCGAGGGGTATCAGGAAAATCGAGCGTACGACGTTTCTCAGCGGAAAACTCCGGTAGAGCAACGCCGCGAAAAGCAGACCCGCCAGCAGTTCGAGCGGCGTGCCGATGAACGTGAACATGGTAGTGTTCAGCAGCGCCTCCAGAAACCTTGAGTCTCCGAGAACGCGTGAAAAGGGTTCGCACGAAAAGACCTGCCCGTTTCCCGAGGAAACGGACAGGCTCAAGACCAGAAGATAACACATCACGATAATTTGAAAACCGAAAAGATAGAGCAGGCCGGGCAGCAGCGGCCAGGCTTTCCTGAGACGATCGGCATATCTTTTCGAAAGAGCGGTCATCACTCTATCATTCGGGGAACTCATTCCCCAGGACTTTTTTCTGTTTCTCCAGAAAATCGCTCGCTATACGCATTTTCATGGTAGAAAAATCCATGGGCTCGCCTTCGGGCTCCTTGTATTCAACACAGAGCGAATACCATGCATCAATGATATTCTGGCTCATTTCGGCGTAACCCGTTACAAGCGGTACGGTTGTCAGACCGTTGGTCTTCACCTGCCCCGCAGAGACCTTGAAAATATCTCCCACCCATCCCTGGTCGAACACCTCGGGAAGATTGTTGAGGATATCCTTTCGTACAGGAATCATTCCGAACCGCGCGCACTCTTTCGCCTGATTCTCGCGATTCGTGATAAACCGCGCAAGTGCGTAACCCAGCCGGGCATCGGAGGCGGTCTTGGGTATCCCCCACCACCAGCCTCCCGTAGAAATGGAGCGCGAACCCTCGTAAGTCGGTTTTCCGTCCTGACCGAGTCCGAATGAAACCGCCTGCGGAACCTGTGTCAGCCCCATATCTCCGGTATCGGGCAGGAAGCTCGGCATGGACGGATCATCTTTCCAGCCGTGAACGAGAAACGCGTCTATCTGCTGAAAATACGCGAGAAAAACCTTGCCGTCCTTGACGGCATTATAAATATTGGCTCCCTTCCAGGGGTCCTGCCACATACCCTGATTGTAGATTCCATTTTTTACGAGAACACGCTCCCACAGGAACATTTCGGCCACTTTATCTTCGGTTATTCTCAGGATGTCGTTCGCCGATGCGCCGAGCTGCAGGGCGCGATCGATCAGAAAAAGGGCCGTGCCACCATACCTGGCTCCCCGGTGAGCCATACGGGCCATTTTGATCCCGTTATACTCCTCGTTTGCCCAGATCGAGCCGATGATATACAGGTCATAGAAATCCCATAGTGCGGGGTCCTCTTCCAGAACATAGCCGGCCGGGATCCCGAATCCGTTCTGGGTCTTGAGTTCCTGATCGATTCGGGTCCGGTGTTTCTCGAATTTGGTCACCGCATCGGCGACTTTCGATTTCCGGTAGAACATGACTCTTGTCTCGAGCTTCCTCGGAATGTAATAAGGTTTACCATCGAAAAATCCTAACCCGCTCGCCAACTGATGGTATTCCGCCATGTCGTGAAGTACCTGGTTCGAATCTGCGACCGAATACAGATCCTGAATCAATCCCTTCTTGGCGAGCATCCGGGTCATTTCGAAAGGTGTTTTCACAAGAGCGATTGAAGGGTTCTTCCTGGAGCTCTCGAGTTTGAGAATACGTTCTATATCCCACTCGTTCTCGAATGTGGTAACCGACACCTTGCACGCATTCCTCTTTTCGAATTCGGGAATGATCTGTTCTGTCAAAAACCTCTTCTGGGCGGGCATCATCCGGACAAGCACAGATATTTCCCTCGGGGCTGACCTGTTGCAGCCCATCGCTATCGTTCCGAGGACAACCAACACCGTAAAATGGAACAACTGACGCTTTTTCATCGGACTGATCTCCTTTCAGGATTTTTCATCCAGTTTTCATGCTTACCGGTTTATCAGGGGAATCACTCATCATCTACCGAAAGGTTTTGCGGCCCTTTTGGACCCCGGCACCAAGCCTGGAGACAACCGGGCCGTCCGGGGTTTTCGAGTGCGCCACTAAATAAGTTACATCAAGACACTAATATTGTAAAGTCACTGCCGATAAGGCGGTTCGTAAGAATCCGGGGATCATCGATCCTCATGTTCATCGAGGTTCTCGACCTCACCGCCGCTTTTGAGGAGCCGCATGCTTATCGCCTCCAGCAGACCAAAAGCCATATCAGGAATATCACGTAAAAGCCGTCGCATATCGGTGCCTTTGATCACAAACAGTTCGGATTTCTCATCCGCGATCGCGGTCGACTTCCTGGCCGTTTTGGCGAACAATCCCACTTCACCGTAGGTCTCTCCCTTTCCTATATATGCCACCGGAATGTTGCCGTTCTCCGATCTCTTCTCCACACGTACGCGTCCGGTTTTAACGATGAACAACTGATCCGACATGCGACCCTGGTTCGAGATTACTTCACCCGCATCATATTCGACGCAATGAGCGGTCTCAGCTATCCTGAGGAGACGTTCAGCCCCGATACGATGAAAAAGCGCGGTGTGCTTGAGGAAAAGCACACGTTCGAGAAGCTCGAACGCCTCACTCCGGTCGATTTTCCTGCCGTTTTTCCAATCAAGTAACTCGAGTGCCGCTGAAGATGCCCGCATATCCGCATCGTGCTTCATGTTGCCGAGTGCCTCCTCGATCGATCCGTTCCGACCATATGCATGTCCGTTCTCCTTAACGATGAAAAGGGCGCATAACGCGATCAACCGGTTTTCCGACCTCAGAAATCGTGCTATACCCGGGTCACACGAAGGTGTGGTGAGATGAAAATACATTTTACCCTTTTTCACGAGATCATCCCAGGATTCCTGTTTTAACAGGGGCAGCACCAGCGCCGCAATTTCATCGCCTGGGATCGACTCCATAACCTCGATCATGTCGTTCCGCACCGAACATTCCCTGATACTCATGCCCGGTGAACGCCACCCTATGCGGCCTTTGTGATCCAATAGAATCATCACCGATATGGCCCAGCTGCATGTCCTCAGTTGTTTTTCCCTCAGGGCTTCTTCGAGAATCGTCCACGACGACACCTGGGTATCTTTACCCCTCATACAATAAAAACAGCATGCATCCAGGTAAATTCGTTCGAGTTCTCCGGTGATCCATCGTTTCAGCGCGGTACCGGTCTCTCCGGGTATCCTGTTCGCCTTTCCGAACCGCGGATCGGTTTCGGTGATTTTCGTGAGGCACTCCGCGATTTCGAAGAGCAATCTGCGATTGGTGATTCGCGGCAGTGCCGATACCAGGGCGTTCCAGACTCCGCTCCCAGCCTCCCTCATGATCTTTCCCGCTGCCGAAATATGCTCGCGTGAAAGGGGCTCGATCGTGAAGATAGCCTTCACACGCGCATCGTCGGACGCGTTTTCGAAAAGCATTTCCATCGACTTGAGACTCACCTGCATCGACCCGTTTCGAAGGGCATCCAGTAGATGCGTTTCCCATCCCTGTGAACGTATCGATCCAATAAGGAAAATTCCCGCCGATCTCCTGTGCGCCTGAGCGCTCTCGAGGAGGCTCCTTGAAAAATGCATCACCGTGTTCTTTTCATGCGCTGTCCCGTTGCTCCAGAGAAACCGGGCCGCCTCCAGCTGAATTCTCAGGTCGTTCTCGAACAGCATGGGCCCGACGAGATCCCTGAGATAGCGCTTCCATGTGCAGTTCATGTTATTGAGCGCACAGACCGCATTCGCCCGGACGCGCCTACTCTTGTTTGTCAATAATTTCTCCATAAATGGTCTGGTACTGTACCCATAGAACGCCGACAACGACCTGGCCGTCATTTCCTGAAGCCGCACACTGCGCTCACGGTAATAAAGTTGTATCAGGACATTGAGGGCCTGAGGGGTTCCGGACCTCTCGAGAAGGTGAATGGCTACAGCCCGGATGTCCTGTTCCTTTGCGGACGCATATTTTTCCACGGTCGTGTAGAGTTCGATATCCTCTCTTTCACCCGCTTCCTCGATGATGTCGTCGATATGCACCGGAACCACAGGCTCGCGGATCATGGCAGCGCGATAGGTACGTCGCAACAGCAGAATGACCGTGCACAGAACCATTCCGCCACCCGCGATCACAGGCATGAGGACGGAATCGGCCGCAGTGGATTTTCCGACTATGATCGCTCCGCTGGTCAGAATGGCGGCAGGTTTTACCACTCCCTCCAGAAGCGTCTTCGCGCGGCCCCGCTGTTCCTTGACTATCGCCGCAAAGAACATCTGGTAGGACGGAGCGAATGTCAGTTCGAACAGTACATGCCGCAAGAACTGAACCCCGGTGAGAACGGAAAACTTCAGCGAAGAGGAATCATGCAGATATACCGGGAAAAGCAGCCACCCCCCTGCGAAGAACAATAACGGCAATCCGAAGAGTATCCGTGTGAATCCGATCTTCCGTATCAAATGGGGAAGAGCGTATCGCAGCAGCACGAGAGTCATCGATGCATGCATGAAATAGAAAGTCAATTGGAAGGACGCCACCTTCTCCGGTGTGACGAACCAGGCATCACAGTTCTTCCAGAAAACGAAGTCCTGAAGGAAGACAGTGAGAAAGATTCCGAAGTAGAACACCGCCAGTACCCTTACCAGCTTCAGCGGCGGGGACGTATCCGTCACCCGGATCGCGGCGGCATCCGTCAGTATGGCTTCAGATGGAATGAGTCTTGTCACATATTTCGAACCGATGCTCCGCGAATATCTCCACGCGACATAGTATATGCCGCCCCACAGGATTATCACCTCCTGTGTGGAAACGAAGGCTACCAGCAGGCGCGCGGCGATAACTCCGCACAATGCGCCGCCGAATCCCCATGCCGAAATGACCGGAAAGCCGAGTTTCGCTTCACGAATGGAATAGATATCGTTAAGAAGTGTCCAGTACGTCAGGAACAGGACGGTTTTCGACATATACGCGACCGGGTACAAAAGGAGGGTTACCCAATGGGTCAAGCCCGAAGCGCCCGACGGTATTTTCAGCAGAATGAACAGACAGGTAAGAATCAGGACCGTGCCCAGAAGTAACCTGCTGAGCAGCTTTCCTCTGTTACACCGGTCTATCAACCTGTAAAAAAACAGCGGGAGGAGGAAAAGCAGCCCTGCGTTCACGATATAGAGTTTTCCTACCGCCGCCGGCCCAAAAGTCGTCACTACCAGTGAAAGCGACAGTGTTTCTCCAACTATGGCGCCGCAGAAAATGAACGCAAGCAGAAGCCCCGGAGGGTGTTTGCGGGCAATCAACGATTTCGTTCTCCTTATGTGCGGAAGGACGATTCATGGTCCTTCGATTATGGGGAGTCCCTGAAAGCAAGGTCAGCGGTGACATGGGTCCGGATCGGCGGTACCATCCGGAAAGGCTGCCGTTGAGGTCGTCACGGCAGCTTTTTCGAGGAGATGATCAAAAAGCGTATGTGCAGCTGAACCGGTTGAAAAGATATCTTTGAGAATCGCCGCTTATAAGATTGGAAAAAGTGTACGGGATATTTTCACTCGCGACGAAATCGAGCCTGAGCCGGTTTTCGATATTGATTCCGAAACCGAAGCTTATCAGGTCTCCATCCGAATCATCCGACGCGATGTTTTCCACAAAACTTTTCCTGTCGGGTCCTTCGGTTCTGACAAGAATATTCTTCTGTCCGCCGGCCCTCACTACAAGCCAGTCCCATACGACATTTCTTTCAATACCGAAACTGATTCTGCCGCCTACATCCTGAAGCGATTCGTCGTCGTTCAGGTCACGTTGCCCATACAGGAATTCCAGTCCTCCCCAGAAGAAACCTTTATCAATATTGAGATTTA
>CAZGVZ010000158.1:0-3360 GCA_964529145.1 uncultured Fibrobacteraceae bacterium
TGGTTCCATTTACGGAGCTTATGAATTTCAGCTCGCCGCCATGTGCGGCCACGATGTTCCGCGCAATGGATAATCCGAGTCCTGTGCCGTTCTGTCCGCTTTTGGTAGTGAAGAAGGGATCGAATATCTTGTCGGCCACCTCGGGAGCTATACCGGGACCGTTGTCCTGTATATGTACCCAGATAAAATTTCCCTCTTTACCGCATTCAACGGTCAGACAGGCGTACTTCATTCCATCCATTGCGTCCGCGGCATTGGTGATGATGTTGATCAACACCTGTTCGATCTGATTTTTATCACCGAATACAACAGGGGTGCTTTTGTCGCAGTTCATTCGGACATCCACATTGTATTTAAGTCTATTATTGCATATCTTGAAGGATTCGTTCAATGCTTCATCAATGTTGAAGAAGGTTTTCGCCAAGGAAATGTCCTGCCTGGCATAACTTTTCAGGCTCGATACGATTCCTGATATTCTCTTTACACCGAAGTGGATCCCCTCTATCATTTTCGGGAACTCCTCTTTGATGAATCGGATCTGGTCGTCCTCGTAATTTCCATCCTTCTCCATTCTGGAGAGAAGAATCTTCCAGCATTTCTCTATAGTCTGCACATTTCCGGAAATGAATGATGCCGGATTGTTTATTTCATGCGCGATACCTGTCGAAAGAGTGCCGAGTGTGGCGAGACGGTCCGCATGGATCAGCTGCCTAGCGCGATCATCAGCCAGTTTCCTCATCGTGAAAGCATAATCGGCCAGTTCGTCCCTCAGTTCTCGTTCATTCGCCTCGTACTGCATGATCCTTCTGGCTACCTGAAGTCTCTGGCGCATTAATGTGCGTTCGAGAGGCTTTGTGAGGAAATCGTCGGCTCCTGCGGAAAAACCGGTAATCATGTCTTCCTTATCGGATCGTGCGGTAAGCAGGATACAATAGATGTATACGCTCTGTTTTTTACGCAGCTGTGAGATGATTTCGATCCCATCCATACCGGGCATCTGCCAATCGAGAACCGCAACGGCCGGCGGCTCAGGCTCAAGAAGAATCTCAAGCGCGGATGTTCCATCCTGGGTGGAGATGCATTCAAAACCCTCATAGGAAATGATTGTAGCTATTATCTGTCGCGCTATGAAATCGTCATCGGCCAAGAGAACTTTCATGTGCTTTCCTTTCAAATAATCCCAATCACGACCGTATTTTCCAGGATTTCATCGGGATCATCACGCCATATCACGTGCACAGTTACGCACATCCGAAGCTCCCCGTGCATCATGAGATCCGAAAAGGCGACTTTTCCGAGGTACCGGAATCTTCGGATTGCCGCAGTTTCAGGTAGATTTTCCGAAAGAGTATTCAATGCCGTACCTCGGTTTTTGCTCAGCTGCATTTTTTTTTGAGTTTAGGGTTACTTTTTCATGGCGGATCTATGTTTCACCTGAAAAGGCGAGCGCAGCTGCGGAGATCCGATCGAGCGGCAGGACCACCTCGGCTCCGCCGCGTTTTACAGCTTCTCCCGGCATGCCCCACACAACGCTCGTTTCCTCGTCCTGAGCGATGGTGTGCGCTCCGGCATCCCTCATGGTTTTCAGTCCGCCCGCTCCGTCGCTCCCCATGCCGGTGAGAATGATTCCCACGGCATTCGCTCCCACGAAGCGCGCCACGGAATTGAACAGCACTTCGACGCTTGGACGCTGGTGAAACACCGGCGGACCGTCCCTGATTTCCACGTGATACCTGGCCCCGTTGCGTTTTACGACGATATGATGATTGCCTGGTGCGATGAGGGCGGTTCCCTGGAGTACGGGATCGCCGTTGCGGCACTCTTTAACCTCGATGGCACAGATGCCGTTGAGCCGGTCGGCGAACAGCCGGGTGAACCGCTCCGGCATGTGCTGCACAATGACGATTCCGGGCGCGTTGAGGGGCATCTGTCTGAGCAGATGTTCGATTGCAGTCGTGCCTCCGGTCGAGGCGCCGATCGCGATGATCCGGTGTGTGGTCCGGGTTATCGCCAGAGGGGAAGGAGATGCTTCGGAAAGATTCCGGCGTATCCGGTCGATCTTCCGGAAATCCACTATCGATGCGGTGCGTATATGGTCGATGAGGATATCGGCTACCTCGCTGACCGTGTAGGAGGCGCCAGGCTTTGCCACCACATCGATGGCTCCGGCTTCGAAGGCGTCCATACACATTGCGCTTCCGGCTCCCGTAAGTGAGCTGACGACGATCGTGGGGATGGGATGATGTTTCATAATTGATCGCAGAAACGTGAGCCCGTCCATGCGCGGCATCTCGATGTCGAGGGTCATTACGTCCGGGTTGTGCATGAGAATCTTGTCCCTGGCGATGTATGGGTCCATTGCGGTGGCGACCACCTCGATATCTGGCGCACGCGACAGATGCTGCGAGAGGACCTGACGAACGATGGCCGAATCGTCGACTACGAGGACTTTTATCTTCCGGTTCCGTTTTCTGTCTGGCATGGGAAGGGTCATACTTTTAACCGCACGTTTTCAGGGTGAACATGACCGGGCAGTTTTCGGCTTCAAGCCAGAATGCGTCCGTGTCGTTGACATCATCCGCCAGCAGCTCGTTCGGGAGCCGCTCCGGAAGACCGAGGACGAATACGGGGTCAGGCCCGAAAGCCTCGGTGAGGAAGTTGCCCGTCGCCATGTTGAGCAGTTCCTTGAGCGCGTCGGTTCCCTTTGCTGCGGCCTCCCTGTCGGTCGGGTCGATGCCGAGCATGTTGGCAGCGGCGATCCGGGCGAAGGCTTCCCCGACCCACATGCGAATCTCACCCGAAGGGTGACCGGCAAACCTCAGGGAGATGCCCTCCGCATTCCAGGGTAAGGGGGGACGGCTCCCTTCCGGGAGGTCATCGGTAAAAAGGAAGGCCGCTTCGCCCAGAATCCTGCCTACGGTCTGGCGTGCGATGTCACGATATCGTTCCACGATAAAGCTCCTTGCTGGATTGAAGAGTGGGGAGACCGAGGTCAGGTTTCCCACGATCCCAGGGTGTCGAGTATTATGTCGCGAAGTCTCTCCGGCGTGAAGGGCTTCCGGAGATATCCCTTGATTCCTTTTTTTCTGAGCTCGGCTATCCGCTCCGTGCTTCCTTCTGTCGACACGACGACCACGGGAATGTCGCGGTACTCGGGATTCGAACCCAGCTCCTCGAGGAACGTGATTCCGTCCATTTCCGGCATATTGATATCCGTGAAGATTATATCCACCCAGGCGTCGTTGAGCTTGTCGAGCGCATCCTTCCCGTTGGTAGCCTGGATCACGGAATCGACCGGCAGCCTGGCCATAGTGAAGGATCGCACGAGAACCGACCGGATGGTCTCTGAATCGTCAACAA
>CAZGVZ010000158.1:3395-8567 GCA_964529145.1 uncultured Fibrobacteraceae bacterium
GACCTCCTCCTGGTTTTACAGATCGAACATCGACAGAACCGACGTAAGTTTGGCGCCGGTTGCGGCGCAGAGCGTCTCGAAACGCTCGCGGGTCATGCCCGCGCGCGCCGCTAGTTCGCGGTCGATCGAGACTTTCATTCCCTCGTGACCGATTCCTTCTCCTATGGAAAGAGCCACGAGATTGCTGATCTTCACCGCGTCCGAGGCAGGGCTTCCGCGTTCTCCGTACGCGTGGTGATTCCGGATCGCCTCTGATATGGACCGGGGTAAAAGCCACGATTCCGCGATCGCGGCTCCGATATCGGCATGGGAAAACCCGAACTCTTCCCGTTCGGCCAGTTCGAACGTCTTTTCGGCAAAGACGCCAGCAACTACCCTCTTCATCGCGCCGGTGGGCGCTCCCGTCACGAGTACCAGTTTACCGACGTCATGAAGCAGCGCCGCGGTGAACGAGACTCCCGCACCAGGGCTCCCTGTGAGGGTTCCTAGCTGCTCGGCCGCGGTCGCCGCGGCGACGCTGTGCCGCCATAGCTCGTCTCCTGAGTATCCGTAGGGATCAAGCGGCATCTGAAGCGCCTTTTTGACGTGACGCGCCACTATGTGCTCCAGGATTCTGGCTCCTCCTACCCTGATCACAGCTTCCCGCACAGTGACGATCCGCCGCGAAGAGGAGGAGAGCACGCAGTTGGCGTATTTAAGGACATCGAGGGTGAGCGCCTGGTCATACTGGAGCACGTCGGCTACGTCCGCCGCGGAGCTGTCGGTGTCTGACAGAATCTGGGCGAGTTTGGGCGCGACAGGGGGCAGGGGAGGCAGAGTGGCTGCGGAGTGAAGCAGATCGGAGATGCCGGTCATAGGTCCTGCCTTTCACCGCGGGAAGTGAAGTAGGTTTCTCCGGAGCCGATCCGCAGGTAAAGAGTTCGGGGAATGTGGCCGCCCACATCCTCGGCCGCGATGAGCACGTTGTTTTTCCAGAACAGCTTGCGGGCGATGATCACGTTCCTTTTGCCGATGTCGAAAAAATCGTTGTCCTCGAACACCTGCGCCCCTCCAGCCATCACAACACGCAGCCGTTCTTTCCGGCCGCCGTAGCGGTACACTTCCTCGAACAGCATCGGGATGCCCATGTCCCCGAACATCATGGGATTATCTCTCGATTTTTCAGGATCCACGGCGGAGAGCGGCAGCATGTAATGAAGGATTCCTCCCACGCAAGCCTCGGGATCGTGTATCGCGATACCGACACACGATCCGAGTGCGTGGGTCACGATCACGTCGCCTTCGGATGCGCACACCTTCAAGTCCGACACTCCGACCGTATACTTCATCGTCCATGACTCCAGGTCGGGTTGCCGGCCGCTGACGCGGTTTCCGTCTCGTGAGCGGCTTCATGAGGTGTCCGTTCGCACCGGCCTTGAGCGACTCCACACGCTTCGATTTCACCACATTCGTCCGGTTCGCGATTACGGTATATCGGATCTCCCACAGGGGAGAGCCCGTCGGGTTTCGGCAGGTTCCAGCCGGGCTGTTCCATACCGTTGAATACAGTCGCTGTTTTTCGCAGCGACTGTATTCCGTTTATTGCTTCATCGATAATGGCATACCCGCATTCCGCAAGGAATTCTCTCCGGGCTTTCCAGTCAGTCGGAAAACCATCGACCGGAACAACTTTCATGCTATCCCCTTTGGTGAAGGTCAGCCGACCCTGGCACCATCGTGTCACTCACCTTTCAAGGCCGCGCCGCCGGTATGTGCGTGGATTTACAATACACCGAAGGGCGCACCGACTTTAGACCTGAAAGAATTCCGGTGAGGCTTTCGGCATGACCCACAAACAGATACCCGCCCGGCTTGAGCAGCCGAAAAATTTCTTCGAGCAGTTTTTTCCGCACGGCATTGTCGAAATAGATCATCACGTTCCTGCAGAATACCGCGTCGAACGGACCGCTCATCGGAAAGGGCGGTTTCGCCAGGTTGAGCCTCGAGAAAGTCAACAGGTCCTTCATTTCGCGTTTCGCCTCATAAAACTTGCCCTGGTCGCCGGTCCGTTCGTCGAAATAGCGCCGCAGCATCGGTTGCGGGATCGGCGCGGTCCTCTCGCGCTGATATACTCCTTCGACGGCCGCGGCCAGCACCCTGGTCGAAAGATCGGTCGCGAGTATCCTGATGTCCGCGTTGGTCTGGCTGCACTTTTCGATGATCGTCATGGCCATGGAATAGGGTTCCTCGCCTGTAGAGGAAGCCGCACTCCAGAAACGGAATCGCTTCTGTCCTGTGCCGAGCCACCCGTCCAACAGTTCTCCAAGAACTTCGAAATGGGTTGGTTCCCTGAAAAACCCTGTGACATTGGTAGAGATCGCATCGAGCAGATGCACCAGTTCACCACCGCTTTCGTCGTCGAACAGATAACCGAGATACGTCTCGGGAGTCTCGATCCAAAGTTCACGCATCCGTTTGCCTACTCGCGCGGCGACGAGCGCGACCTTGTTGTCGTTGATGTGGATGCCAGCCTTATCGTAGACGAGTCTGCGGAACGTGTCGAAGGTGGACTTGCGCATGGGCACCGTATCCATCACGCCTCCCTTTGACGCGGATAGCCGCATCCCCCCGGCCGGTGTGGACCCGATGGCGGCAGCACCCCCAGATCATAAAGCTGGTCGAGCACCTTGTTTTTCCGGATCGGCTTGACTATATACCCCTCACACTGCGACCTGAAGGCGTCGATGATGCTGCGGTGGTCCCCGAGGGCGGTGATCATGACCACTTTCGCTCCGTCAAGCCCCTGGACCCCCCGTTCCTCCTCGATGCGGCGCAGACGCTTGAGAACATGCCGGCCGTCGAGTTCCGGCAGCATGATGTCGAGGCAGACCAGGTCGAAGGGCATGCGGGATGCGAGCGCCTTTTCGAAGGCATCCACCGCGGCCGCGCCGTCTACCGCGACAGTGCAGTTTCCGTAGGGTGACAGGATCGCGGTGAGCAGGGTGGCGCTCACGGGATCGTCTTCGACGACCAGAATGTTCATGAAGATATACTCCTTGTTCCAACCGGTGATAATGTACGGGTTCGCGGCGGGGTTCGATCCGGATTTCACGCTCCGGTCCTCCGCTCCCGTACTGGGGAGCGGCCCGGGTCCCGGAGCGCGATGTGCCGGATCAGAACTGCCTGAGCGCCTCCTCGTCCATGGGAATAAGCTCCTCCGCGCGGATCTTCTTCGCGGATGCAACCTCGTGCGACTTCAACTGTTTTTTACCGTTCCCTCCACGGTGGGGAGCCGGATGCGTATTTTGCCTGGGACCTGCCGTCGTGGCGTTCTGGCTCTGATGGTGCGTTGCCGGTACCGCGGTTTTCCTGCCCACCGACTGGCTCAGGGCGAACTGGGCTACCATACTCTGCAGTTCCTCGGCCTGCGAACTCATCTCCTCTGCGGCGCTCGCCGACTCTTCCGAATTCGCCGCGTTCTGTTGAGTGACCTTGTCCATCTGCGCGACCGCGGTGTTCACCTGCTCGATCCCCTGGCTCTGTTCCTGCGATGCCGCGGCGATCTCGGCGATGATTTCGTTCACTTTCTTGACGCTTGCCGCGATCGACTCGAACGATTTGCTCACCTCCATCGAGATCGTGACGCCCTCCTCGGCGTTCTTGACCGATTCCTGGATCATGTCGGCCGTGTTCTTCGCGGCCTCGGCCGAGCGCTGGGCGAGGTTGCGGACTTCTTCGGCGACTACTGCGAAACCTCGCCCGGCCTCTCCTGCACGTGCGGCCTCTACCGCCGCGTTGAGAGCGAGAAGATTGGTCTGCATGGCTATCTCGTCGATGGTCTTGACTATTTTCGCGGTCTGGTCGCTTGATTCCTTGATCCTGTTGATCGATCCGCTCATCCGCTTCATGGCCTCGGTCCCCTGAGCGGCGTTGCCGTTCGCCTCCGCGGCGAGATTGTTGGCCTGGTTGGCGTTCTCGGCGTTCTGTTTTGTCATGCTCGACATTTCCTCGAGCGAACTCGACACCTCCTCGAGGCTCGAAGCCTGCTCGTTGGCTCCCTGGGCGAGACTCTGGCTTCCCGCGGAAATCTGCTGACTTCCGGAACTGACCTGCTCGGTCGCTTCCGCCACCTGGATGAGCGCCTCGTCGAGGTTCGCGATCACTTTGTTTATGTTGTCCTTCATCTGTCCGAACGTCCCTTCGTACTCGCCCGTCATGCGTTTGGTCATGTCCTTATTGGCTGCGGCTTCGAGCGTTACGCCTCCGTCGGTCTGGATGAGTGATGTCAGAGTCGTCAATAGTTGATTCATGGCTGCCGCGAGCTTGCCCAGTTCGTCGGTGCGGCTCCACTGCAGAATAACGGTATCTTTGGAGCCGTGGGCCAGTTTGTCGATCATCGCGACGACCTGCCCCATCGGCCCGGTGATCGACATGGTTAGGAATAGTCCCAGGAGAATCGCGACCACCGCGCCGATGGCGATGGCGACCGGCATGATTACCCCGCTCGAATGTACCAGTGATTCCGTTGCGTCATTGTTCATGGCAATGAGCTTATTCATCGACTCGCATGCCTCACCAAAAGCCTTTCTGGCGGTGGGGGCGAGTACGTTGTAAAGATCGTCTTCGAGTGCTGCGATTTTCGGGTCGTTCATTGCCGTACCGGACTGGACGAGCTTGTATTTATCCCTGGCGTTGTTGATGATCGCATCCGACGTTTTCTTCCAGTCGTTAGCCAGAACCTTGAACCGTTCCCACTCCGCACCCTCTTCCTTCGACTTCGGGATGCGTTCGTATTTTTCAATGCATGCGGCGATCTTCTTGTCTGCGTCGTCGTATGCCGTGAACTGTTCCTCGATGAGCTTCAAGTTGTTCCAGTATCGCGTAAGCATACTGCCGCGAATGGCGTATTGCAGCGCGTTCTGTTCCTTTCCCATGTCGATGAGCGCCGAGACGGCCTGCAGCTTGTTTTTCCCGATCACATTGATGTTGTTCAATCCCAGAAGCCCGAGAAACGCGCCGATGAGAGCGACGATGAGAAATCCTCCGATCAGTTTGGGACCAATTTTTATATTGTTAAGCATAGACGACACTCCTTTCAGAGAGTGAAACGGTTTGTTTTCAATGGTGTTTCGATTTGCCTGGGTTTTTTCAGACTTCGGCTCCGCTGTTCTTCAATTCATTGAGTTCCCTTAC
>CAZGVZ010000159.1:0-7313 GCA_964529145.1 uncultured Fibrobacteraceae bacterium
GGGATTTTCTTGAATTTTTCGATAACAACGACTGTTTCCAGGTGTTTTTCTGGTTCAATGAAAACAAGACCGGAGAACCCAATTTCCGTATCGATGGAGATGAAGCCTCACTCTACATTTTTCGCGAATGGGCTCAAAGAATCAATCCTCCCGACGGCACAGGGAACAATTTGGCTCACCTGAACCGTCATTGATTCTCCTGCAGGAAAAGAACGATTCCGGCCTGAATATCCGGGATTTGTCCGGTAAAGAACACGCTACCTTTTTCTTCCCGGTAATGTGTTGATCATGCCGGCCTGAAAACATTAAAAAAAAACGTTCCTCCCTATATTCCGAAGTATATTTATCTACAATCTGATGTACATAAATATGTACATACATCACGCCCGTCATCGCCAAAGAAACCTCGCAGCGTATACGGCAGCATTTTCATGCGATGGAAGAATATTTCTCGAACCTTAATCGACCGGATCCCGTCACGACAGGAGAAAAATGCATGCAGACAGCCATTCGGATTAAACAACGGGTGCGTTCAGACAAGCTGGTGATCTCTCATCCCGAGCTCAAGGATCTCGTCGGAAAAGATGTCGACATCATCATCCTGGTCAACGAGGAAAATGAAGACGCGTTTCCTCCGCGTGCATTGCAGAATTCAGCTCATGTGGCGGGATCGCTGATCCTTGATGAGGAAGCTATGCGTCAGCTGTTGGAGAGCCGTTTCAAATAGAACAATCTATTAACCTGATGCCTGCAGTGTCATTCGACCGGCTCTCCCTGCACCGGACACGGTTCAATCGCGCAGAGCCGAAAAAACGAAATCTCGAATAACGCTCGGTTCGGCCCGTTCCGGTGACATGCGGCTAATCCGCGGGACCGGGATGCGGGCCGTTCGTATATTCTTTGTCGTTAACTACTGGAAAAGGAGATCTTTTCATGTTCGGATGTCATCTGGGTAGACTTTTTCAGGTTTCTGTCGCAGGCGGATCGTACCAGGAAGGGCTCACCGCGCTGATCCAGGGCGTTCCCCCGGGTTTTCACTTTTCCGAGCAAGAAATCTACGGCGATTTGCTGTTGCGAAAACCGGGGACTGACGAGCTTTCCTCTCCCCGGAAAGAGCCCGACCTGCCGGTGATCTACACCGGCACCAATGCGGCCGAAACTATCGAGGGTGCCGGGAACGAAGGGAACACCAACGGTACACCTCTCACGATCCTGATTCCCAACCTCGACCGTCATTTCATCCATATCAAGCAATATCAGGACACTAACCGCACGCCTCGGCCGGGCCACGCTTCCTATGCCAGTTTCGTGAAGTACGGTCCCGACGACGACGCGATCGGCGCAGGAATTTTCAGCGGCCGATACACTTCCGCCATCGTCGCGGCCGGGTACGTGGCAAAAAGGGTACTCGCGAGATGCGGCATCGAAGTTTTTTCATATGTAAAGGAACTGGCCGGGGTCCTGTGTCCTGAGATGGAATATGGGACCATCGCCGAAAAGACCGTCCGATACAAAGAAATGCGTCATGATTTCGACCCATTCTATCAGCAGGTATACGTCAAACGTCGTGTGACAACGGAAATGAGATTTCTCGAGAAGATGCGAATTTTGGCAGAGATCGAACATCAGATCGACGAGATCCGCGACAGCGCTCCCTCCATGGACCCGAAAGCTGTCATGGAAAAATACGGGGTACACCCTGTCCTGAACTGTCCCGATATCGAAGTGGCGCAGGAAATGGTGAATGCGACCAATCGTATCTCTTCCACCGGGGACAGCGCGGGAGGAGTGGTCGAGGTTGTGGCCCGCGGAGTTCCGACAGGACTGGGCGAACCGGTTTTCGATAAGCTGGATGCCGAATTGGGAAGAATGCTCGGAATCGGCGCTGTGAAGGGAGTGGAAATCGGAGCCGGATTCGGTGTAAAGGACATGACCGGCTACCAGAGCAACGACCGCATGCACAATGAACACGGGAAAATCGTTTTCGATTCGAACAATGCAGGAGGCATTACCGGCGGTCTTGCAACCGGCCAGGATATCGTTTGCAGATTGGCCATAAAAGGCACGCCCACGATCGATAAAAAACAGAACACGATCGATAAATACACTCTCCAGAACAAGGAACTTGCGGCAATCACACGCAGAGATGCCACCATCGTTGGCCGGATCTGGCCGGTGGCGGAGAATTACACCGCCCTGGTGCTTCTCGACAACCTGATTTCCCATTTCGGGTATCAGGAGCTTCGTTCGAAAACGGAATCGAATAGCTGAAACTGGTGCTCTCTGCCACTGTTCTCTCCTTCCAGGCGGAGAGAGCAGTGGCTATTAGAAGAATATGTGCTTATATTATATTGTTGGTAAGTTGAATCGACTCAGTTTCTTTTCTAAAGAGGACAAGGGTTACAGGCGCTATGATGAAATTTTTAACGGTTAAATTGCTCATTGTTACATTTTTTCAGCTTACTCTGCTTCCGATGCCACTTTTGGCACAGGAGGAGGATTTCGATCTCGATGAAGAGGTCTGGTCCGATGATGAATTCGAAGAATCTTCGATCGAGGATGAACCGGCAGCTCCCGCACCTGCCAAAAAATCTGAAAAAAAGGATAAAAAAAGTCCAAAATCGGAAAAAACTCAGAACAAGGGAAACGTTTCTGAATCCAAAAAGGTCACTCCTTCGAGTGCCGCTCCCAAAAACGACGCGGAAGATGAGGAATTGCCCGATTTCGACAACGCGATCGAGAAGGCGCCGGAGAAGAAAGCTCCTCCTCGGCAGATTCAGCCTGCCAAAACCGTATCCCCTTCGCTCACACCCACGCCCATCGTTTCGAAGCCTAAAGCCGTATTTGAACCTGTAAAACAGACCCTGCCGGAGTACAACGTCAACAGTGTCGTAAAACGTGCAGGTCCGCCCCTCGTTCTCATCACGAGGCCGGTATACGCATCATATTCGAATGAACAGAATACCATGTACATCTCCGCGGTCACGGAAGCCTACTTCCACTTCAAGATCGGTTCCCTTCCGGGAATTCAGGTCATTCCTATGGAACGGATCAACAATAATGTTCAGTATTTCCGGGATTTCTCCAGGCGCATTTCCAGGGTCGCATATATAGAATCAGCAAAAAAGCTGGGAGCCACTTATGTGCTCTATCAGGAATATGAACCCAAAGGGAAAAAGGTGAAATTCGCACTGGAGCTTTTCTCCATTTCCGAAAACAGAAAAATCACGGGAGTCACAAACGAGATCTCGATTTCCGATCTGGAGGACGGCCTCTACGATTTCGTGAACGAGATTTCCGGATCGCTTATCGGGACTATCCCACAAAAAACCCAGAAATTCCTTGCGGCTCCGGTGCTCGGTAATAAAATCGAACCTCTGGGCAATCTGATAGTTTCAGTGGGCGACTTTACCCAGAAACGGGTCGAAAAAGTGGCGCCTCAATTCGAAAAGTTTGCAAAAGACAAGAATCTTCACCTGGCCAAGTTCGTCGCTGCGCAAATGCTCGCACGTGCGAAGAAATATCCGGAGGCAATCGCGATTCAGCGGCAGCTCAACGCTGTTTTTGGTGATCAATACCCGGGCCTCTCTCTTCAGCTGGCGTCTCTCAACCGAATGGCTGAGTCTTTTGACGACGCTCTTGAAGCGGCGGACGATGCGGGACGCGACCCTTCGCTTAAACTACCGGTGAAAATCGAAAAGGCAAGAACCTACGAAGCGAAGGGGGAACTGAATCAGGCAAAGCGGGAGTACGAATCGGTGCTTTCCGAAGGCGGCGAAGATGGTGAAATTTATTTCCAGCTCGCTTTGGTGAGCATCGGACTCAAGGACCTCTCTCAGACCGAAAAATACCTCGAAAAGGCGGCGGCCGCGGGACGGGCCCTCGACCGTGGGGACTATTACGAACTCGGATTGCGTTATGAAGCGCTCGGAAATGCATCCGAGCAGGCGATCACCGCATTCAGAAACAGTCTTGGAATGCAACAGGACAACGAGGACGCATGGCACAAACTGGCCGAAATATATTCGATCTCCGGCAGGCAGGCCGAAGCCGCCGAGTGCTACGTGAGCCTTTTCCATCTCAACAACGATACATATAAAGAGTACCTCAAGAAAGCGGGAATCATGTTCGAGGGAGCCGGATACCTCGAAAATGCCAAGGAAGCTTATGCGCTGTTCCTGGCGCGCCGTTACCACGATGCGGAAGTATCCGTGCGGCTCGCGAAAATCGAAATGCAGAGCGGCAATTGCCCCAAAGCGATCGAGCTGGTCGATGGAATGGATACCACCGGCACTTTCGGTCAGGACGTTAGCGCGATCAATACCCAGTGCGGCAAGCAGGAGCGGCGCGTTGTCATCCCGACCGAAACCGAGCGGGATAAAGGATGGAGAGGACGGTTCTGGTGGAGAGTCTCTTCCGCGGCGATTCTGGCCGCAGGAGTCGGGACCGGAATCGTGCTCGACAGGCTGTATATCAACAAATGCGAGGAATATGAGGCATACAACGCCAACGATAACACCAAGTCCGTCGAGACAAGAATAGCGGAAGTCAAGAAGCTGCGTGAACAGAGCCTTGACTTGAAAAAACTCAGGAACATGTCCTACCTGGGCGGCGTGGGAATCGGAGGCGTGAGCTTTGGATTATCGATAGTTTTACCCATTGTTCTACATTAAAAAATGAGGTGCCTATGACCATCCGTTTCAATCCCCTCATTGCTGCAGCCGTAGTCGGAACATTTCTTTTATCCTGTTCCGAGTTCAAGTACAATCACCCCTTCGACCCCGATGGAGACGGAGAGTATGGAACTCTCGACATCTCATGTTTCGGTGATGACGACAACGACGGGATCATAAATCACCAGGATCCTGATCATTCCTGTTCCGATTTCCTCAAGGACGTCATCCCCCCTGTCATCACCCTGATCGGCGATGATACAGTCTACATCGCCGAAAACGACCCGCACGACTCGGTATTCTATTACACCGAGAGATACGAAGCCACCGACAACAGCGGGAAGGTGTTTCGCCTTACCACCGAACACAACGTCAACAGCGCCCAGACCAACATGGACGGACCGCCCTATACCATGACGTACAACGTCATGGATTCCGCGGGAAACAAGGCGAGCGCGGTTCGATACGTCTATATCGTTCCCGAACAGACCGTCGACACCACGCCTCCCATCATTTCACTCAAGGGAGAGGCGGAGGTCACCATTTCGCAGGGCTCGAATTTCTTCGATTTCGGGGCGACCGCGTACGACGCTCCCTTTGGGCCGCTCGATTCGAGCGCGATCAGAGTCGAGGGAACCGTCAATACCGCGGTTGTCGGCACATGTACGCTGACCTATATCGCCACCGACAAGAGCGGAAACAGCTCGAAAAAAACCCGTATCGTCCACGTGATAGAAAATACCGGTCCGGATGTCACCAATCCGGTAATAACGCTGTTGGGACCGGACACCATCAAAGTTCCCAAAGAGGTGAAAATATCCGATTTTATCGACACCTATCAGGATCCCGGATACGAGGCGAGCGACGACCGCGACGGAAACATCACCTCCAAAGTCCTCAGATCCGAGATACTTCAGATTTCTCCCAAGTACTGGTATATCACCTATGATGTAGCGGATTCCGCGGGGAACCGGGCTCCTACAATGAAACGCATCATCGAGACCACCGCGAGTACTTTGATACAACTCCCGATCATCGATCTGAATTTTCCGGATTCAGTCATCAAGGTGGTGGTGGGCGGCAAATTTATCGAACCCGGATACACTGCTTCGGATGCGGATGACGGCGATCTGACCGATCAGGTAGTGGTGAACGATTCGATACTGCAGGCCAATATCACAGTTCCTGGTACCTACCAGGTGAGCTATCGTGTCGAAAACTCCGCGGGAGGAGTGGCCCAGAAGTGGCGTGAGGTAAAGGTCGTGAAAAACGAATACGACATCACTCCTCCTGAGATAACAATCCTCGGAAGAAATCCCGATACGGTACTGTACCAGGGTTCGGCCAGTTATAACGATCCCGGCGCCACTGCCATGGACGATTTCGATGGCGACATCACGTCGAAAATAAGGGTCTCCGGAACCGTGAACATGAAATCGCTGGGCAAAAACACCATAACCTACACCGTTGCCGACAGCGCCAAGCACATCAAGACCGCCACCCGTGTAGTGTGGGTGGTCCGTGACACGACGACCTCCGACCTGCTGATCGCTTACGCGGTTCCTACGGAGGAGTCGCTACCTTCGCTTCCCGGACCGTTCAAACATTTCGAAATCGATGGCGACGGGCCAGATCTTTCGGTGGTTAAGGATGGACTGAGTATCAACTGGGATGCCTCGCCCACACAGCAGAAGGTACACTATATGGCCATCAGTCTAACGGTCGCCCCACATAATCTCGAACTCCACAATTCTACCAAGATGACGCATACCTTCGGCTCAGCGTACCCGACACTCACTTTGAAGAATACCGGAATCGAGGGGCTCGACGGAGATTACTACGTTGCATACAGGGACAGGGAATTCATATGGGTCGACCAGAAAGGAAAATTCGCGATAATCTGGCAGCCATAGCTATCGTTTATTCCCGTTCTTTTCTGCGGAGGCACTCCTTGCCTCCGCATTTTTTCTTTGTGGATTGTAAGGGCTCAAGTCGCTGTAGTTTCATGACGGAGATCGAATTTCCGAAAACTGGCGACCCCGCTCACCTGCCACTCCAATGGCTAAAGGTACTCTCTTCGGGAGAAGGCGTACATTTCGGAGGGGGGTACGGATGACCACATATTCTTGAATCGTTCTCGATTGAATCAACTGCCACGGCTAAAACGCCGTGGCCCGTGAGAATCCCGGTGGGGATTCCAAAATGATTCATACCCGGGCAGGTAATGGATAGAGGTTAATCGTCGTCAATCTCCGGTTTTCTTCTCATCTTTTTCCTGCGTGACGCCTTTGCCTTTCCCTCGCGCCTTTTGCGCCGTTCCCGCAAGGGAATCCCGGACTCGATGCGCGGTGCCGGAATCTCGTTCCTCTTTTCGAGACGCTCGCGCAATTTACTGAGACATATCATTTTATTGAGGTGCTGGCTGCGTTCGCGACGGCAGGTTACCGTTATTCCGCTCTCCCTGTGGCGGAGCCGCACCGCACTGTCGGTCTTATTGACATGCTGGCCGCCTTTGCCTCCGGCACGGAAAGTGGTGATCGTGCACTGATCGAGCAGCGCAGCATCGTCGGCGGGCACTTTCACGCTCCCTCCGGCGTTTGTCGCGGCCGATTCGGGAAAAGGTCGTATTCGTAAAGTCTG
>CAZGVZ010000159.1:7323-8542 GCA_964529145.1 uncultured Fibrobacteraceae bacterium
GTGTTACCGGTGAAAACGAAACCGCGGTATCCCTGGCAATGCCGCTTCATGAAGGTCCCGATTTCACGATACGTCGTCGCCAGTTCTTCCGGATCACCCAATCGAAAGCCGTACTCCGGATTGAACACCACCACTCCTTCTCCACGAGGAATTGCCGTATCCCTGAAATCGGACACGGAAAAGTTGATCGATTCGAACACCCCGGCATTCGCGGCGTTCCGCCGCGCGGCCTCTACCGATTCCTGGTCGCTGTCGGTGGCGACGACTATCCGTTCCTGCGCGGGACGGATCGCGGATTTCGCCTCGTCGAGAATCGTTCGCCAGGCACTGCGGTCGAAAAGGAGCGTATGCATGAAGGCGTAATCGTTTCTGGTCAATCCCGGCGCCCTGTTTTCCGCGATCAGGGCAGCTTCGATCGCGAGCGTTCCGCTGCCGCACATCGGGTTTACAAAGTAACCATTTCCGGAGAATCCGGTGGCCTGAACCACCGCGGCCGCGAGGGTTTCCTGCATGGGCGCCCTCAGTGGTATTTTCCTGTAACCCCGTTTCGACAAGGGTTCACCCGAAGTATCGATCGACACGACGCATCTCTCGTTCTTCCAGTACACGGAGATGGATGCTCCCTGTCGCAGGGAACCGCTGTCCGGTCTTCTCCCCTTCCTCTTCAGTATCCTGTCGACGATCGCATCCTTGCTCTTCAGGTTCACGATACGATGATCACGGATCAAAGGATGATCGACGGTAGCCGCCACGCTGAGATATCCGTCCGCAGGAATCATTGTTTCCCATGGTATCGAATTGATCGATCGATACAATGAATCGAGATCGCCGCACCGGTATTCCCCGAGTTGATAGTGAACGTGGTGCGCCGTTCGCAGCCAGAGATTGATCCGCATAGCCGCGTTGAAATCTCCCCGGGTTCCTAGCGCCATCTCTCCGGTCCACACGACCGGGAATCCAAGCGCCGTCAATTCTTCCCTCAAAAATGGAACGAGACCCTGCGGGGCGGTTACAGTAATGGGATTCATCTCATTTCTCATGTGTATTTCACCTGGATGCGGTTCACGTACGGACCGGACTGTTCGGCAATGAGTTCTTTCACCCGCCGCAGCCCCGTCAAGATGCATGCGTCGGTTATAAAAGAGTCTAGCCGATCTCTATGATGGCGAGGTGAACACCTTCCCTGCCATTTCGTCAAGTGCATCTCTTCTCGGAAGTA
>CAZGVZ010000160.1:0-8285 GCA_964529145.1 uncultured Fibrobacteraceae bacterium
TAAGGTCCTCCGGATTGTGAGGTGAAACATGAAGCAGAAGATAGTGACGGGCGCGAAATGCCCGTTGTATGCGGATAATATACTGTGCGATATCGCCTTGTGCAAGGGACAGCGAGACGGAAGAACGCAGTCGATTTTCAGACCTGTCGGACAAAAAGGAGAACGGTATGAGCGAACTTTTCAATGCGCACGGCGGTTTCCGTAAACTTCGGAGTTTTCAAGCAGCCCGGCAGGTGTACGATGCGACCGTCATCTTCTGCGACCGCTTTATCGATAGGCGCTCCCGCACTCATGACCAGATGGTGCAGGCGGCACGCAGCGGTGTGCAGAATATCGCCGAAGGCAGCCTTGCGTCGGCAACATCCAAAAAAACCGAGATCAAGCTGACAAATGTGGCCCGCGCGAGTCTTGGAGAACTTCTTCTGGATTATGAAGATTATTTGCGACAGCATGAACTGCGCCAATGGAAAAAAGACGATCAGGAAGCAAGAAGAGCGCGGTCCGACTTGTCTGGCTTGTCGGACAGGTCGGACAGGTCGGACAGGTCGGACAGGTCGGACTTGTCGGACGAAGAATTCGCGAATCTCCTGATTTGCCTCATAAACCAGGCATCCTATCTACTGTGGAAACAGCTGCAAAGACTCGAACAGGAGTTCAAAAAAAGTGGCGGTTTTACGGAACGGTTGTACAATGTTAGAAAAGATGCTCGAAAATGAACGATTCGTCAATGCACTTGTACGGGTTTCACTACTGAAGTATTCAGAAGCTACCCTGCGCAGCTACCTTCAAGAAAACGGTAGAAAACGCCCAACTCCCAGTATTTACGGCAGTTAGAGCATTTAAAGATAAATACCCCCAGCAAGGTTCGAACTTGCGACCCCAGGTTTAGGAAACCTGTGCACAGTGTAGTGTAACTCTTTTAATATCAACAGCTTGCACGTCTCAAATCCTCGAAGTGTCCGGTCAAAGTGTCCGGTTTTTCCTTTGTTTTCCCCTTATTGTGATTGACAAATGCAACATCCCGAACCGCCCTTAATCCGTCTTTATGGTAATACTTTTTAATCATGTTCCCGCTTACCCATCCGGCAATCTGGCATACAACCTCTTCGGGGTTTCCGGCGTTGAGCAGTTCCGTTGCCGATATATGCCGGGTGTCGTGAAAATGGAAGTCTTCAAGTCCGGCAATTTTGCGGCATCGGCGGAAAGACCGTTTAAAGTTTCTAAGTTTAACCGGCTTCCCCTTCTCTATCCGATAGAACAAGTATTCGGTATCCGGGGGAAGGTTGCGAAAATAATCAACCATTTCCGGCGGAATCGGTTTCCAGCTTCCCTTGTCCCCCTTCGCGGTCTCATGCCTGATTCTTATTGCATTATTCATCAGGTCAAGGTCATTACGCTTCAGGTTCACCAGCTCCGTTTTTCTCGAAGGAACCGCCAGCGCAAAAGAAACGATTGCGGACAGGTGCGGTGCTTCCCGGTCTATCACATTGAGAAGCCGTTGCCGGTCTACTTCCGACAAGTTTACATCACGCGGGATTACTTTCAGGATCGGTATATGTGCAAGCGGATTATTCCTTTTTGGGCAAGTGACACGATTTCATCCGGGTGTATCCGCTCCGCCTTCCCGCTGCCGGTCGGTTCCCCGCTCATTTCCTCTATGGCTAGGGCAGTATTCGTTTGCTCCAACAATCCCGGATACCCTACGTGCATAAACGGTGTGGGACTACCACAAGTGATAAGCCGTTTTTTGTAGTCAAGTAATTTGATCAATTTTTCGCTGCCTGCCGCCATGGCGTCAATCTCGGCAAGCTCATTTTTCAATCGTTCGTAATCTACATTGGACATCGACATTGCAGGTCCCTTCCAGTTAAGGCCAGTGTTGCGGAGAAAGGGGATTCCCGGCACTGGTATCCGGTTTTCGGGTGTACGGCCCTATCCCCTCATTGAATCTATTTCAGCCTGTTCGGCAAAATATCCAATACTTTTGAAATCCGGGTTATCATTTCAGGTGTCAGTTTGCGCCGTCCGTTTTCATAGTCGGAAACCATGTTCTGCTTGATACCAATTTTTTCCGCAAGTTCCGATTGCTTCAGCCCTGCTTTAAGCCGTGCCGCTTCGAGAAGATTCCCGACACGATTTTTCTGCATCTCCCGGTAAAAAGATGATTCCTCAACCGGGACAAGATTCGGGTCGACGTTCGGAGTAATGATCTGAACGTCATACTTTTTTGAAATGTAGGAAAGAAGCTCGCTTGCGCCTTCTCCATTTACCGACAATTCAATATGGGGCTTTTTCACGACTGCCAACATAATACACCTCTATTTCTATAAAACCTTTATAATATTTCCAGCAAGCCACATACGAATAATTCAGGTGGCAATGGTATTTATTTTCTTCAAGTGGGGAATAATTCGGCCACGATTTTTGATAAGGGCCGTATTCCTTCAGGTCTTCAAGCAGAAGAAAAAGCAATTTCCGAACATCCGCCGGAAGCTTTTTTAATCCCCTATCAACCTTTTTTCTTAAAAATACCCGATAGTGCATATTAGTAATATATAACCTTTCATGGTAATATTCAACAAGAAATATACCGGGCCTGATTGCTCAAGCACGACAACCAGCATGGCGCTCAAAAAAATGTTTAAAAAAAGTGTCCGGTTTTGGCCCTAAAGTGTCCGGTTTTTGTCCGGTTTTTCGGAGAATCAAGGGGAACTACAGGGATATGTCGGGGAAAATAAAAAGGGTGAAAACCCCTGTTTTATGCTGAAAAACGCTGTTTTTTGTGGGGAATTTAAACTACCCCCAGCAAGGTTCGAACTTGCGACCCCAGGTTTAGGAAACCTGTGCTCTATCCAACTGAGCTATGGGGGCATGTAAATACAGTACCTTCCGGACGATTCCAGCGAAATGAGATGGCGAAGAATTATCCGATTTCGGATTAATATACCACCTGTGGCGCGGAGGTTTCAACGGCCGTGCACAGCATTGTGCACGATATATTCCAGTACGATGTCCGCCATTTTCGCCGCGGCTGTTATGACGCGCGGTGCGTACGGCAGGTTCTTCATCCCGACCGCCGAACGGCCGTCTCCCACGATGAAACAGGTTTCGTTCACACTGCGGATCGCGATCCGGTTGCTTTTTCCGATCCCCGCTATGCCGCTCGCTCCCACGAGCAGCTTCCCCGAATGGAGATACTCGCCGAAAAGCAGCGCCTTTGCGGCCGCATCGTCGAAAGCTTCCACGATGACGTCACAGCCGTCGAACAAACCATGAAGCGTAGCGGGTTCGATCCTCACCGGGTGCGCGGCGACCGAGATGTCCGGGTTGATCGCGCACATGTTCTCCCTGAGGCACTCCACCTTCAGTCTCCCGATCTGTCCGGGGGTGTACGCCTGACGGTTTAGGTTGGACAGGGAGACGCGGTCGAAATCCGCGACCACGAAGCGGCTAACCCCGCTGCGGGCGAGGATCAAGCCGCAATTCGAACCGATTCCTCCGGCTCCGGCGATTCCGACGACCGTGCGACCGAGCGCACCGAGCTGTTCTGGGGAATAATAACCCTTTGAAACGTCGGAAAATAAGAAACCTTCCGCCATGGTTTCTCCATGGAATGTCGTTCAGGAGGGCGGACTCATTACGAGGATGCTCGCCGCTGAGGTGAAAATACCCTGTCGCGGGCGTAATTCCAACAAAAAGACCGTATTAGCGGTGGTGAAAACAGCCACTACCGGCATATATATTTAAAATTGCAATACCAGAGCTAAAAGTGTATCATTTAGATACGACGTTTTCAACCTGTTCTCAGGACCCTGATCTTCAGAATGTGGGATTCCGTACGGTCGGTCCATCAAATTCTTCGGGGAAGAGCATGAAACACATTGCGTCATTATGCGGCTGCCTGTTGTTGCTGGGAGTATTTGAAGCTCATGCCCAGATCTATCCGGAATCGCTCTGGGTTCCAGTGACGTTTTACGACTTTCATGCGGACACGAGTTGTCCAGAATTCGAAACTCCTAATTATCGTAGCGATGAACTCACCGGGATGGTAAGAAACAAACTGGGGCCCGATAGAAAGCCGGAAATAGGATCCGCGACATACTTCAGCCGGTATTTGAAATACTGGTATCGTGCCTGGGCCGATTCCGCCAGTGGGGATAGAACTCATCCAGTTTACCGAAACGATGGTACTTTATTACGGATTGACAATGTGAATCATGATACTTCTTTCAGGAACATCGTTATTCATGACTCATTGCTTTTCCTCCATGATGCTCAGGGTGTTTATTATTACGAGGACAACACCTTTTTTCCTATTGATAACCGAGGTTTCGGTCATGAGAACAAGAGGGATGAAAACGGGAATCTGCACAATTTCGGATTTACCATGGAGCTCCATTGGACATTCACGAAGGGGTCGGAACAGCGCTTCAGGTTCATCGGTGACGACGATGTTTGGGTATTCATCAATGATTCGCTGGTAATGGACCTCGGGGGGGTCCACGGCGCTGTGGATGGCACCTTCGACGTGGATGATATCCCTGGCCTAGTTGAGGGACAGGAATATTCACTGGATTTCTTTTATGCTGAGCGGCACACAACTGAGTCCCATATACGTATAATGTCGAATATCATAAGCGCACAACCTTCAAATATCATTATTACAGCCGAACCAGAAGGGGATGTCTGTGCCGGCGATACGGTGATGCTGCGGGCGACCGTGACCGACGAGGAGGGAAATCCCCTCGATGATTTCGAGGGACATATCCAGTGGGACGTCATCGATCATGGCGCGAACGATAATGGCAACCTGCATGGAGCGACGGCGCGCGGCGATACGATCTATTTTTCGCCCACCGAGGCATACGCGCGGGACACGATCACCGCGCGTCTGACCGGTATTCCCGAACCCGCCCGGCTTGTGATCGGGGTCATCGCCTGCTATCCCGAGTCGCTGTGGATCGAAGGGCGGGTCCCTCCGTCGAACGATACGGTCGCGCTGCGCAACAAACAGGAGCTCGGGGAGATCACCATTCCGGCGAATACGGTTTCCGGACGCGCCAACGCGATCCTGCGCGATAAGTTCGGGAATTTCGTCCGCGCTTCCGACAGTACGCGATGGACGGTGACGGTGAACCCGCAGAACATCGACAGGGTAGTGGTCGGCAACCGGAATCAGGGAGAGGGAATCGTCTACAAAAATACCGAACTGCAGACGAGCGCGGACTCCAGAGTACGGGCGAACGGCCATGTCCCCGGCCGTACGATCATCCCCGATGATGTACGTGTCAATATACTGCAGATCAGCTACGAGTCGTTGCGCATCGTCGTGAGGAATCCGCTCAATCCCGACAGCAGCATCCGGATAGATACCCTCCGGATCTCGACTGATAACGATACCCTGCTCATTGTACAGGGCCTCCGATCGGACAACCGGCGATGGGAGGATGTGAGCGGAAAATGGACTATCGCTCCCACGCGGCTGCAGCCCTCGCTGCCTGCCGACGGCCCGACATGGGATTTCCAGCCCGCCGATACCGGCATTGGAATCATCATCGCGACCAGTGTCGCGAACAGCAATCGCAGGGACACGATCACCGTCATAGCGATTCCCGGAGGACCCAATTACCTGCAGCTTTTTCCCAATGCCACCGGGCAGTCCTACAACGGTCCGTCGTATACCTATATCGACTCCGCGGGAGTGGAGTTTCCATTGTATGCAAAGGTGTTCGACAGCCGCGGGGTGTGGCTGCGGCAGTACGACACCCTTTCCGCGCCTATCACCTGGCGGCTGGTCGAACTGCCTGGGAACCGCAATCCTCCGACCGGTACGTTTACACGAGCGACAGGGCACAGGAACGGCTTCACGCCCACGCGGGCCCGCAACATAGTGTACCTGATCGGCACGTTCACCGGCGGCGGCAGGTCGTTCGCCGATACCGTGCGCGTGAGGGTGGTGCCGGGCAGGCCCGACCATCTCACTATCCAGTCGGACACCTCCGAAGCCGGCAGGGACCTCGACACGCTCGAAATCCAGAGCAACCAGACCGAAGCCCTGCTCTACTCGATCGTGAGGGACCGTTACGAAAACTTCATCGAATTCGTGCAGGGACCCAGATGGTGGAGCCGCAATACCGATGTAGTCGATGCGGAGCCGACTTCAACCGGCGCATTTATCGGCGAAGGGATCGTGACACGCAAGTCAGACAACGTCAGCAGCGCCTGGGTTATCTCGACCACGAGCGACGGTTCGCTCAGGGACTCGCTCGTAGTCGCACTCCGCGACATCACCTACGAAGCCCTGAACATTTACATTATCGAGGGGGGAAAGCGGAGCGTCGATACGGTCCGGATCCGTACCGACGAATCCCTGACCCTCTATGTGGAGGGGCGCCGCTCCGATGATCCAACCAGATGGGACAACGTTCCCGCGGTCTGGTCGAAAAGCGCGGTCCTGAAGACAATCGGCACCCCGCCTCCCTGGAGCGACAACTGGGAGGTGACCCCCGATTCGGTGGGCGTCGGGTATATCACTGTGCGCCGGAGCGGAGCGGTGTCCGATTCGGTGGTAGCGATCTTTCTGCCGGGCCTTCCCGGCCAGACACGACTGTACCGCCGTACCGGGGATCCCTCCACAGCGCAGCCCTACAGGACTCCTCCGCAGGTCGATACCGTCACAGCGGATGTGTCGGCGCCCTTTGTCGCCAAAATATTCGACCGCAACGGGGCATGGATCCCTGATTATGAAAAAGACGCGCACAATGGTCTGTTCACCTGGACGATCGATCTGGTGGAAGGGATCGAGATCGATCCGCCCGATTCGCTCAGCCGGCGTACCGGGTATTCGGTCACGATGCTGCCGATGCATGCCCGCAACACCTACCTCGTAGAGGTGACCTTTACCGGAGGCGCCAGGCCGCTCACAGCCCAGTCATTGGTATATGTCAAGCCTGGCGCCGTTGACCATCTCGTGATCGAGGGCGATCCGAACCCCACCGGAGTGGCGCTTCGGGTCGACAATCCGCTCGGAACCATCGATTTCGGCCTGAGGGATACCGTGAAGAACGCCTTCGCGGTGTTGCGCGACCGTTTCGGCAATTACATCTCGGCTTCGACAAACACGGAATGGACCTCCGCCGACACAACGGTCGTCACCGCGGCGGAAGGACTGGCGGTGATAGGGGAGGGAAAAGTAAACCGTACGGGAACGCTCGGCGAAACGGACGTGACTGCCACCAACCGTAACAATCCCTCGTTGTCCGGCACCGTCCATGTGGTCCTTTCCCAATTCTCCTACGACTCGCTGAGGATCGTGGTCGAAGATTCGCTTCGCATCGAGAATCTCGTCATGCGTTCCGACCAGGACACGCTTCTGCAGGTGATCGGCAAACGCTCTTTCGACGGCGTGTGGGTTCCCGTGAACGGTAACTGGGCTTATTCGTCAAACAACGGCTCGCAGACCGCCCCCTCCCGCGCCGAATGGAATTTCGCTCCAGGTGACACGGGATCGGGAATCATCGTCGTGACCCGCGGTTCCGCGGTTCCCGATACCGTGGTCGTGAAGGTACATCCGGGAAACCCCGCGAAACTGGAATTATATGAAAAAGAGGGCCGGGTTCCCGATGGCGCCAATCCGCCCTATGCCAACCCGCTCACTCCGCTGACCGCGACTGCCGGGACTCCGTTTCCGCTCGTGGCGAAGGTGTTCGATTACCGTGGAGTGTGGTTGTCGGGATACGAGCAGCTCGAAAACCTGAGCGGCCTGATTCACTGGAGTGTCATCGAACAGCCTGGGAGCGACTCTTCAGGATTTTTCATTGATGGAGATACAACAGGACACAGGAATTCTTTCATGCCGGTACGCGCTCATCAGTCGGTCTATGTCGCGGCGAACCTTCGCATCAACGACAACCTGGTCCTGCTCGATACAGTGCAGCTCCGGATCGTCCCCGGCAAACCCGCACAGATGGTGATCGAGGGAAATTCGGTGATCGATCTGAACAGGCCGCATCCGATCGATACCGCGACCATTCCCTTCAACACGACAAGCACGAGGCTTTACGCCATCGTACGCGATTCCATCGGAAACTTCATCGCTTACAGCACGGTGACCGAATGGGGAGTGGTCGACGGCGATACTGCGGTAACTGTGCGCAAGGGCAATACCAATCTCGGAGAGGGTGTGGTGAGCAGGAATGTCAAGGAGGACACAGTACGGGTTTTCGCGGTGGACCGCTCGACCCCCGAGGTGACTTTCAGGGATTCCACGGTAGTCGTCCTGCTGC
>CAZGVZ010000160.1:8295-8533 GCA_964529145.1 uncultured Fibrobacteraceae bacterium
CGATTACCTGAAACTGCGTATCGTCGTGGGGAGCGACACCTCCGCACAGTCGCTCACCATGAATACCAACCAGGACACGACACTGCACGTACAGGCGCTCCGGTCCGATTCCCTGATCTGGGTCGATGTCGAGGCGCACTGGGAAAACAGCTCACATCTGAAAATTGTCCCCACAGCGCCCGGATGGCGGGATTACTGGAGCTTCTCTCCCGCAGATACCGGTAAAGGTTTGATCTGG
>CAZGVZ010000161.1:0-7416 GCA_964529145.1 uncultured Fibrobacteraceae bacterium
ATGATGAAAGGAAAATGGTTGAATTCCCTGATAAGCTGAAGGCTGTTTCCGTTTTCGCCCGTGCCGGGGTTCAGGATCCAGCAATGCCATCCGATATCCCTGGTTGTGATCATCCTGCGCGCTTCGGATATCGAATTGACCGATTCGATCCGGATGATTCTTGTGAATAATGAGTTCTTCAGGAGTCTTACCATGGCGGGGTCATTCTCGATAATCAGGACGTTCATTGAATCAAGATCGAATCCGCGATTAGAATGCATGAATCCGCTCCCTTTGAAATGAAAACCGGCTGTTTCCTAGAAGTATCCCTTTAACCCTTGTATAGGGCGAAGGGAACGATGAGACAGATCGCAATTTTTGGAAAGATGCACACGACTACAGGCAAGTGATGAGAGGGCGAGTTCGGCGTAAGTGGGATCCGCGCAGCGGGCAGCCGCCCTCTTTTTCACCAAAATAAGAGAATGAATGTAAAAAGTCAATAACCAAATAGATATTTTTCGACTTTTTTTTTCGAACAATTGTTCGTTTTTAAGAAAGATATGATAAACCGGTCGCGCTGGAGCTTGCATGATGAAATATGTAAAATGTGTAGTGTTTTCATATTTCCAATTAGTATCTTTTTAAAACGCCTCTACAGTTGCGAAGACCCGCGGTCGTTTAACCAGGCGATTGGCGGGAAGATACCGCATGAAGCCCGCTGCAGCTGAACGCATTCCCGTAAAAGGTCCTTTGAGGCGGTTTCGAATCCCCGGGCATTGGCACAAGTGGCACTATGATGAGGATACCCCCTGGCTGCCCCCTGAATCATGACAGATTACCGGAATTTCTCCGGAAAGCGATCGTTTACCTTTTATTCGCGTCAGCCGCATTCTGCCAGACGGCGCGAGAGTCGGTCCTGCTTCTCTGCAGAGTGGAAAACAGGACCGTGAACGGCGAGTACGGGGAAATACATCAGGCGCTCGGGGAATTGCTTTCCGGCATTGCCGGGTTTCCTCGTATCGTACTGGATACGACGATAGGGATCGATTCTTTTCCGGAAGAGGGTGACCTGTTCAAGGCGCGTCAACTGAATGTCTCCTATATGATCTGGGGGGATGTCGACACCGGAGATCCGGGCCCGGGGATATCCCTTGGAATTCTCGACATGGATCAGGGAAAAGTATCGCATATAAGGACTACGATAGAATGGAAAGACGACCGTTCATTTGTTGCGGAAATGATTCGGTCAAAACTGCTGCTCTGGTTTCAGCGTACGACGATGGCGCAACTGATCGTGGCGACCAGGCCTTCCGGCGCATCGGTCCTGATCGATGGTTCACCTGTCGGAGAGTCTCCGTTCGAGGGAATGGTGCATCCCGGAACGTATAATCTGGAATTGACGAGAAAAGGATATCCGGGAATCAGGATGCCGGTAAGCTTCGTAAGCGGCAACACTTACCAGTACGATATGGCTTTGGGAACCATGGGCCGAAAATTCGGCCGGCGGCCTGTTTTCGTGTGGCTGGGAATTTCCGCAGCCCTGTTGGGAGCGGGGGGGATAGCCCATTTTCAGCATGTACGGGCGTATTCACGTTATCATGACGCAACTCCTCCCGATGCCGATTTCTCCAAACTGTACCGGAAGGCCGCGGCCTGGAACGCCGGCAGATACGGATTGATCGCTGCCGGGGGGGCTGGGGTATGTATGACCTTCGTGATGGCGGTATTCTGATGAGAAAAGGTCCGCCTCTCCTCTCCAGGGCGGAGTTGACCGCCACGTTGCTTGCCGTGCTGCCTGGATGCCTGCCGAGGGACAACCCGTACGATCCCGGTAACCCCGGTTTCATCATGCCTGCATTCACCTGCAGGGTCCTGTGTGCCGATCAGGAATACAGAACCGGGGTAACCGGGGCGACGGTCACTTTCGAATATAAAGGTACTTTCGATTCGGCAATCACCGATTCCGAAGGGACAGCCATGATCCTGGTCGAAGACAATGTCACGGACAGGAAAATCGCTGTCCGCGTCAGTGCCGTACGTTCCTCCACCCACGACTGTTCCGTACCTTTCAATCTCACGCTCTCCCGGGACGGCGAAGACACCACCGTATGGATGCATGATCGCGGAGCGAAGCCGGTCCCCTGGGACACCCTTTACGTGGATGATACCGGTGCGCAACTGATATGGCACTCCAGCTCTTCCGGGGAGTTTTCCCATTATCGTTTGCTTCGGTCGAATCCTTCCGGAACTGTCGATACAATAGGTGAACTGCCGGGCCGGTCCGACACGGTATTTACGGATCACAACACTCTGGAGAATACCGCCTGCGTCTACCGCGTCGACGTGGTTTCCATCGATCGCACGGTTAAAAAAGGGGATGAACGCAGCCTCTCGATTCCCAATCGTCCGCCCTCTCCTTCACGAATAGTGAAGGTTGAACCCGATTTTTTCACCTGTCTTCGCCTCTGCTGGACCAGGAACGTGAACGACGATTTTTTCCGGTATTCGATCTACCGGAGCGGGGATTCGATCGGGTTCGATCCGGTGCATACGGTTTGGCGTTCCGAAGACACGATGTGGCTCGACACGACTATCGACAGTGCCGCTCATCGTTACTATTATTATGTGGAAACTGAGGATTCGGGTGCGCTGGTCTCTTCAGGCGATACCGTTTCCGGAATAAACCGGGTTACCCTCGACTCCGGCCTGGTCTACCTGCATCGGGGTGAGTTCACCATGGGCCGGAGCGGCGCTGATGTCCATTTCAACCAGCAGCCTGCTCATCAGGTGTTTCTTTCGTCATTCCTGATCGACCGCTATGAGGTGACGATCAAACGGTACCTCGATTTCCTGAACTCGGGCAACGGGGGGTATTACAACGACAGCATGGCGCTCATCGGAATCAGGCGTGATGGGGAGCGTTTCCTGTGTGAACCGTCCCGGGCTCACCACCCGATGGTCTGGATTTCCTGGAGTGATGCCGACACGTTCTGTAAATGGTCCGGAGGTAATCTTCCGACCGAAGCGCAATGGGAAAAATCGAGCCGCGGAAACGACGGACGTCTCTATCCCTGGGGCGACTCATTCTATAACGGACAAACATCTCCGGAATATTTCCTTGCAAATTATGTCATCGGTTTGATTACCGAGGACGATTCCGGGTATTCCATCGACGGCGCCCGTTTCACCGCTCCTGTGGGGAATTACGCTACCGGAGCCTCGTACTGGGGAGCGTACGATATGGCGGGGAATGTAAGTGAGTGGTGCAGGGACTGGTACGCTACCCAGTATTCCCAAAACCCGGTCGATCCGGAAGGCCCCGCACTGGGACTCTGGAGAAGTTACAGGGGGGGCAGTTTCAGGAATTATCCGGAAGAGTTGATCTCTTCATACCGTTTTCGATCAGATCCTTCCTCTGGGAAAGATGACCTTGGATGCAGATGCGTATACGAAACCAGATGAAGGGTACGAATTGGAACGAAAAGTACCGCGGCAAGCAATATCAAAGCGTTACGGTGAGGAGTGATGTCGCCGCAGTAGGTCTTCGCAGCGGGCGCAGCAGGAGACGGAATTGTAAGGCGCCTGAAAAAAAGTTGTTCATTTCATGTTTATTCCACGTTATAGAGAATGATACAGCAACAGGTTGGTCGTGAAAAGAAGGGGCCCGATTCAGCCTCCTGCGTTTCCGGTAGCGACGATTGGGAGCTTGTATGCGATTGCAGGAGGGAAAAGAACAGCTTTTTTCCCCTGTTGATGGAGCGTCATTACAGGCTTGTGTTCAATATCGCCTATCGTTTTTTCCTCGACAGGGGAGTGGCTGAAGATATGGCGCAGGATGTTTTTCTTTCCGTTTATCACGAGATCGATCATGTGAAACCGGGAAAACAGCCTTTTGTCCACTGGCTCTGCAGGGTCACTTCCAACTGTTGCCGTTCACAATACCGAAAGCGGAGCAGTGAGAAACGGGCTGTTGCCGCCGGAAAGGTGGATCATTGGTACGGAGATGAAGCGGCCGGTCCGGCAGAGAGAATCGATGACGAAACCGGGAAAGCTATAGAATATGTCAATGGAGCACTCGTGCTGCTCAAACCCAAGGAACGCATGGCGCTCATTCTCTCGCATATTGCGGATTTGAGGACCTGCCAGATCGCACCCATGTTGAAGATTCCGGAATACACGGTGCGCAGGTTATTGCGCAGGGCTGAGGAAAAAATGAGGAAAAGCATATCTCGACGGATATTTGAGACCCATGGACGATCTTGATTCCAAAGTCACGGAGATCCTGCGGAAAGGATTCGTCCCACTGCAGCCCGGCGAATCAGCCATGGCTGAAGCGGTCGAGAATGTTATCTATGAAGCAGGCAGGAAGAAAATCAAAAAGTCTGCGACTTCGAATGTGGTCAATTTCGCTGCGGGATGGAAATATGGCCTTGCAGCGCTGCTTGCGATCTCGGTGATCGGTGGAGTGTATATACTGTATCTCTTTTCGGGCTCGATGCGAGCCCGATTTTCGGTACAGCCGGAAAGATGCCGGTTACGGTGCGAGCTGCTCTCTGCCGTAACCGATTCCGGACCGGCGACCTTCCATCCAAAGATTCCGGACCGTCATTGTATTACAGACGAACGGTCGCAAATGCTCTACGCTGTGGGAGAACGGACACGCGCGGTGCTTTTCCAGCGCTCGGGGATACGTGTCGACAGAGCCGACTCGGGCTGTACATCGATCTCTCTTCTGAAAGGATCCATTGCCGTTGAAGTGATTCCGGGCGGTTCCGATACGGTAATCATCGTGACTCCGAATGGTTCTTTCACCCAGATCGGTACCCGCTTTTCGGTTTCGGTCGACACAATACAAGGTTCCAGGATTGAAGTGTACCGCGGCTCGGTTCTAGTGCGTCCCTGCAATGGCTCCGATACGGTTCTGATTCCAGGACAAACATGGGAGAGTCGTGGAGGGAACGTGGGAAAGATATCCCTGACAAGAGAAGAAATCGATGCGCTGGACGGGGTTTTCGTTCGTAACCGGCTAGACAGCCTGCTTCGCGGAGGATCCGACAGAATTTCCGGCTCCACGGGAAAAAATGAAAACCGGATTCGGAGACGGTCGCACGGCAGAAAGCTGACTCTGTCCCCGGCAGTCGATTCAGCGATGGATTTGACGAAACTCATCGCGCAGGCGGCAGAAAGGGAAGATTACCATTCGCTCGATTCATTGCTCGATCATCCGAGAATGCCGCTCTTCGCGGATACTGTTGCCGCATCGCTTCTCACGATCGCGGAACGAAAGGAACGTCTCTTTCGATATTCAGCTTCGCGAACGCTATGCGAAAAGATTTCGGAAAGGGAAATTTACAGTGGACGACGACGCGAGGCGGCATCGATGCGGGCATATATGCTGCATAAACGCCACATCGAGACCTCGGCCGTGGAACTCCTGCGCATGGCCGAGGAGCACTACAGGCGATTCTCCTCAGGCCCATTCGCCGACGGCATGGTTGCGGAACGGATAGAACTGCTGTTACGGATGCGAAGATACCATGATGCGATCGCCGTCATGGAACTTCTGATCGACCGTTTCCCGGAAAGCGCACATCACGAATACGTGAGTTACCTTTATGCGAGTACGCTTCGGGATAATTTGCACCGTGAAGCCGAGTCCTTCGCGGCGTATGAAAAATATTCGACCCGATATCCGGATGGAAAGTACGGCGAGGATGCGCTTTACCATATCGTCCGGATAGGCACCGTGCTGGGAGTGGATGTCGCCCGATACCGCAGGGCCTATCTGCGGCGGTATCCACGTGGACGCTGGATCGATGGGATACGGAGCGGAAAAACGGTTGCCGGAAGTATCCCCAATAAAGAGAGGGAAGCGACGGCAGGCGACTCTCAATTGGAATAATGGGGCATCCCCCGCTATGTTTTTTTATGTCCTGAAAAACATTTTTCAGCCCTGAAGGAGCGACGCACCCTTCAGTCAAAATCGAAGGGATATCCCGTTAATGGAAATGCACCTGTTACCGGTCATTTTCCCGACAAGTCGCACCCCGCGATCACAGAACGGATACGCGTAAGCTGGCCCGTATTGACCGATAGAGAACGAATCCCCGCGGAAAGCAGTTCCGGGACAGTATCGGCGTTGGAAGCCATTTCGCCGCATACGGAAATGCGTTTGCCATGATTCCGGCATAGAATCACACACTGCCGTATGATCCCGGAGAGCACCGCAGAGATTCTCGCGTTGGTAAGTCCCCGCGTCTGATCCTCTCTGTCAAACGCGAATATGTACTGGATCAGATCGTTGGTTCCGATACTGATGAATTCCACATGTGGAAGCAGATCCTCGAGCGCGAAGAAGGCCGAAGGCACTTCCAGCATTATTCCCAGGCTGTATGCCTCCGTGCCGATATCGCTGGATACGAACGTTTCGTCGATGATGGATCGAGCTTCGAGAAGCTCGTCTTTGGTGGTGACGAAAGGAATGAGCAGATCGAAAGGAGTTCCGGTGGAATGATAGGCGGTCGCGATACAGGTCAGCTGCCGGACCAGAAGAGCCCTGTTTTCCAGCAGATATCTTATTCCTCTGATACCAAACGACGTGCGGCTCACTTTTCCATGAAGCGGGAATACCGGAAGCTTGTCGCCGCCGAAATCGAAAAGCCTCAGACTGACCGGATAGCCCGCGCATTTCTCGAGAACGAGACGGTAATGTTCCGTCTCTTCCTCTACGGAAGGCATCACCTTCTGACGAAGGTAGATGAACTCCGTCCTGAAAAGACCGATTCCTTCGGCGCCCGACTCGAACGCGGGAAGTACGTCATCAGGGGTCGAGATGTTTGCGAGGAGATCGATCGGAATATGGTCCGCGGTTGAGCATTTCCCATAACGCATGTGTTCCCGGTTACTCGGCATGGATGAAACAGTGTATTTACGGAGGGTGGCTTTAGAAGGGTTCGTGACCACGGTTCCGCTGTTACCATCCACAAGAACGGTCTCATTCATTCGAATGATGGTGGATGCACCCTGAATACCCACGATATAAGGGATATGGAGCGTTCGGGCAAGTATCGCGGCATGAGAGACACTGCTTCCGGTTTCAGTGATGATGGCGGATATGTTCGAAGTATTGAGATAAATGATATCCGAAGGAAGCAGCCGCTCTGAAACGAGCACGGTGTGAGGCGGGATATCTTTCAGCGGATTGGTGCGTACGTGATCGATTTCGAGCAGATTCGCAAGTATCCGGTGATAGACATCCTGAACATCCAGTGCACGAGCTTTGTGTGCGTCGTTTTCAATGTTTTCGAATCGGGTGCTTATACGATGAAGCTGCCGGGCAATAATACTCTCGCAGTTGATCCTGTAGCGACGGATCCCTTTTATCACCGGTTCTGTTGTCGAAGGATCCCGGATCATGAGAAGCTGTGCGTCGAATAT
>CAZGVZ010000161.1:7426-8500 GCA_964529145.1 uncultured Fibrobacteraceae bacterium
ATCCCTGCTATGTCCTGAGGGCAGTCATCCTTCAAACGAACAATCTGTTCTTCGCTCAAAGCTACCGCGTTCTCGAAACGGCTTATCTCGTTATCGGGATCTGGAATTTCATGCCTGAATGAAATCAAACTGTCCAGATCAATGGCGGAAATATGCAACGCCTTCCCGAACGAAATTCCTTCCGACACCGACGTGCCGCTGAGGTACAATTCCTCGCTTGTTCCGGATTTTCCCATATCTTATCGCTCCAGCACTTTCTCAATGATTTCGATCAGTTCTTCAGTGCCGAACGGTTTCGTCACATACTCATCCGCTCCAAGTAGTCCCGTTCCCACCATTCTGTCACGAGCCGTATCCCGGCCAGTGAGCATAACGATTTTCTGACGAGTTCCGTATTCACGATCCCTTATGGCCTTGCATACCTCCCATCCGTCCTTCTCCGGCATCATGATATCAAGAATAATCAAATCGACCTGGTTTTCTCCCAGGATTGTAAGCGCCTGTTCTCCATTTTCGGCGGAGATTACTTCATACCCCTCGTCACGAAGCTCCAGTGTCAACAAATTCCGTATCGCCGGGTCGTCATCGGCAATCAGAATCCTAATTTCCGATTTCACCATTTTTCCCCCCTTCTTTACTGGAAGGAGTATGGGGAAAGGGGTGGAGCGGATCCCGAACGGAGATGATTCTTTGTCACTTTCACGCATAAATTATCTTCCGGGAGCACCTCCTTACCTTCACCCCTTATCGAACTCCATATTGAATACGACCCCTATCGGACCATTATTATGAAAATGCGCGGTACCAGGGAACAGGGGGCCTCCTCCAGCCTCAGGGTGTATGATCCCTTATTGCTATTGTCATACCAGCTTTGTACGGACTTGTCCTGCCGATAGAGGTTTCCCTCTTCTCCGAGAATCGATAGAGGCACCTGTAATCCGCATGGTACGACCTTTGTTGTATCAGAGGGTAAGTGCGCATTGCTTCTGAGCGATCGAGTGGAATCAACTACCACGGCCAAAGCCGTGGTCTGGCTTGAGCGGGCCAAGCGGTATAACGGAAACAGTGCGAAGC
>CAZGVZ010000162.1:0-8492 GCA_964529145.1 uncultured Fibrobacteraceae bacterium
GGACGAAACCAATAATGAAGCCGACCATCGTTTCACCTTACCTTCTCTCGGATGTACTTCATGATTTCCTGTTCGATTCGGTCGCATACCGTATCGTCAACTTCGATGATCCTACCCGACTGATCGAACATGTACTCGATCTCGATGCCTTCATGCTGATCCGGTTCCTCTGGAACTCCGAGACTGCTGCGCGATCCAAGAAAACGGGGGAAATACCTGTAATACACCGTGATCGATATTTCATCCCGGTCCTCATCGAGAACGATACTCGTGCTGTATTTGTCATAGAGGATGAGATCCCGCACGAGTTCTTTCGACATGGTCATATCGTCACCACTGCAGTCTTCGTGGTGCCGGTATAGTCGTTGTAATAGATCAGCCACTTGTTACCCCAGTACTGCAGGGTATCGAGGAAACATTTGCACGTTCCGGGAGGAGTGACTTTTTCGCGGTTGTCTCCCTCCTGCTCGTTCAGCTTGTCGATGAGCATTTCCAGTATCCTGACGGCGTCCAGCAAATCGATTCGCTCTCTCCAAAATCCATGCTGTACCATAGTCGCCTCCTGAAGAGCGTTTACGAATCCTTTTTCTCGTACCCTATGAGCATGTTACGGCTGATCGGACGATACCCATGTTTATAGAGCCACTGGACCACGCCCCTTTTTTCTCTTATATCGCTGACAGGGATGGGCTCATTTTTTTCGATATATTCCATGATTTTTGCCTTGTATTTTGACGGTGCCCCGATGACGCTCGGGGGCATTTCTTTCACCAGCATTCACCAATCTCCTTCATTCCCGTTTTGCTTTTTATTAAACTTTTAAGTATATTGCCGAATACAAAAAGGGCTTCAGCCCGGTAACGGGTTGTTGAAAACAAGTCTGACCGCTTGTCCTTTTTTTCATTTCCCATGATGATCTTGCCGGATCTTCATGGGAACTGCTTCATTTTTTCTCGCCGCTTTTTACCCGTCTGATTGCCGTCAAATGGGTAAAATATTATTGTCTATTTTAGTATACATATATGTGGGCTTTAAAAGCAAGCTTATTTTTCTTTTTTTAGAACTTTTTTTCTGCTTTTAGAACGGTATGAATAAAATACTTGAAAGAATCATTGAAGAAGGTATTCGTAACGGATTGAATAAATCTAAAATAGCGGAATTACTCGGCTATTCAAAGTCGTCAGTCAGCGATAAAGGTGGTGTACTAAATCGAGAACCAAGAATTTCAATAATAGAACTATATGCGGAAAAATTTTCCCCTAACCCATATAAGCTTTATGAAATAGTCACCGGAAAAACCTATACCGAAAAACCCTCCGGATCCATACTGGCCGAGTTGGATATTCTTAAGAAAGATCTTGCTGGAGCTAAAGCCGAAATTGAAGAACGGAAAATAAGAGAAAAAGAGATGTGGGACGATATCCGCTCGAAGAACATCGAGCTGCAAGACTACCGTGAACGCCTGAAAATTGCTGAAGAGAAATTAAATTCCGCTTCTCAAAAAATTGAATCAAGGGGGCAATCGGGGCAGATCGGGGAAGGAATGGTAAAACCGCTTACTGCCTCCCAATAGAAAGATTTCATTGATTATTATCTCCCGGCATGGTACGGTATATTTGACGAAAGGTCACACCTGTTCCTCTTCGTTAAGAGGTATTTGTAGATTCATACCTATAATCAGGAGATGCGATGAAAATTATACTCTCCATTTTTATCGTAATTACTTTCTCCAACGCTCAAGAATTGCTTACCTCGTTCGATATAACTGGTGATGCATCATTATTTACCGGCCCACCACCGGAAGTTTTGTCGAGTAGTACTAAATATTCAATGCTTTTTGCCAGGCCAAATGGTGATAAGTTTGATATATTCGATGCAATAAAGGGAAAAATAACCTCAATTCCTATTAATAAACAGGAAAAGAGAGAATCGTGTTTTATTTTCAATGTAGATACGCAATGGCTGTTGTTATACAATTTGACTGATACTACCGGAAATCAACCAAAAGCTTTTTCAAAGGTTTATAGAGGATTTTCACAAATATTTCTTGATTCATCGGTAGTTACTCCCTTCTATTATAATGGCTTTTGCTACCTTTTCTCTACTTCATATTCTATTGAAAGAAAATATTTCTTTAAAACATGGAAAATCGGGAAAAACTCAGAGTCTTCTAATCCTTTGCCCAAAAAAACATCTTTCTTATCGAACTACGATGCTTTAATGGTTCCAAGTGGATTGAAGCTTATAATCCATAGCAACTCAGGCCATTTTTCTGAGGTTAACTTATTCGATCTTGCTGGGAGACTTATATTTTCAGGAAATATCCCAAACGATCAACCGTTCATCATTCCATCCAGAAAATTACCGAACAGACCATTTATCCTAGACATCGATGAAATGCCGGCAGACCTATTATTGAACAAGTAAACTAAAGGAAATAGAATATGTTCAGCATTCCCCGTAAAGTTGTTGATCGAATTCAAAGAGCGACCCCAAAATTTCAAAAAATCCTTGCAGCTGCAAAAGATCGGGATGTCAATGAGTCCGATACAGTTTCAATAATAAACGACATATTAGGAGAGGTTTTCGGATATGATAAATACCTCGAGGTGACCAGAGAGTTTGCTATTCGAGGTACTTATTGCGATTTAGCAATAAAGATGGAAGAAAAAGTACATTTTTTAATTGAATGTAAAGCCATTGGTTTAGAATTGAAGGAAGCCCATTTAAAGCAAGCAATCGACTACGGATCTAACAAAGGAATCCAATGGGTGATTTTAACGAATGGCATTAAATGGAATATTTATAAAATAAGGTTTGAGCAACCGATTAACTACGATCTCGTTTTTACCCTGGATTTCAGCGTTATTGACACAAAAAAAGACCACGATTTGGAACTGATTTATGTGTTATCAAAAGAAGGTATCGAGAAGAAAGCGCGCGACGAATTATATGATAAAACCCAAAATATCAACAGATTCGTTATTGGAAATATGATTCTTACCGAGAATGTCATTTCTACCATTAGAAAAGAATTGAAGAAATTTGCTGGAGACATAAAAATTGAACAGCAGGAAGTTATCGCAATTATTAGAAATGAAATCATAAAGCGCGATATTATTGACAGTGATGAAGCGACCGTAGCCCAAGAGAAACTGAAAAAATATTTTAGAAAAGTCGAAAGGCAACAGAAGATAAAGAACCAACCACCAACCAATTCTATTGAAGGATGTTTCGAAGAGAAGACAACTTCGAATCAGGATGATAAAATCTTTACACAAGCCTCACCATCATCTTCTGTATCATTCCCAGAGTCGTGATCTTCATTTTTTCTATTTAAGTAAAGTTGAGAAATTTTATACTCCCCTTATCTCGCCCTAATCCTATACCCCCAACTCAAGCCGATACCCACCTGAATATTCTGTTTCCCGAAGACATTCACCCCGTAACCGACATACGGTCCCACGGTCATTCCCCACCTTTTCGGCTTTGGCGGATCCGGGCAGGGCTGAATCACGTTGTTGGTCCGCTCGATAACCCTGATCTGCGGGGATGCCGTATAATCGATCTTCGGAACAAGGTCCGCCGGCGGCTCTACCGCAAAGGATCGCGAACAGATATGCACCGCGATCCGTGCGGAATCGGGTTCGACGACATCGAAGTTCCAGCAATTGACCGCCTGCTTCTCCTCCCGTATCGATGCTCCGCCGCTGTCGGGATCTTTTATGCTCCGATACACCGGTTCATATACGACGGTGGACGTAATTGATGCGGCGGGAACGGTATTCGTCACTGTCGGCTGCTGTATGGAGCTGTCGCGCTCCGTGAGCGTCTGGGGAACTATTTCCGGACACTCCGGACATTTTGGAGGACTATGGATATCCCAACCGATTTTCATTCCAAGGAGCATCGAAGTCACTCCAATGATGATGAATATCCAGGCTTTCCGGTTCATGCCGCTCCTCCTTCTTTGTTTCCGGTGTAAGGGAATGTGTCGAGTATTTCAACCCAGTTCGGACCAGGGGCCCCGGACAGCAGATCGGTAAGCTGTTTTTCCATGGTCCCCTGGATCGTGTTCCTGTTGAGAATTTTCGATGCAACGAGAATGCATCCATCGGTGTTTTCCGCAGTGTTCCCTCCGTGGATCCGGACGCCGGTAAATTCCGGAACCTTCAGGACCTCGGGCATCACCCTGCCGAACCGGTTCGATCGGCTTAGAATGACCTGATACCTCCCTGAAGGAATGGCCGTTTTCCCCTGCACTTTCTTTGATCCCCACGGCCGGACGATATCCTCGAGGGTGTGGCAGAAAATCCGATGATCGATAAGTAAATCACCAATCGTGCACTCGGGCGAGTAATCACTTCTGACGACATAGATGTTCATAACACCTCGCTTCACTGCTGATGGTTTTGATAAGCAGGGCCGCTTTTACGGCCCCGCCCGCTCCTGGGAGGAAACAGAAGCTTCCCGCCGGAGAAACGGGATATCAGATTATGTTCTTTCGATATCGGATGATCTGACTCGCGAAACCCTTGCTGTTCGAAGTCGTAAAACCTGATCCGTCATATTTCTTAATGTCCCAGTCACCGGTTGCCGCCACCTTCATCACACTGGGAGTGGGATAAAACACGGAGTTGTCAAACGTCAAGACAGTGACCCATTGATCCGCGTCCGGTCGGATTGCCTCGGGTATACTGGCGCTTACAAAACCAAGGTACTGATCGTCACTCGTGTCATATGTTTCAGGGATGAACAGGACCACTTCCACCATGATCTTGCTCGCGCACCGGTGGCTATGCAACTGATAGTAAGCGAGCACGTTCATGTTGCTGGCGAAGCCGAAGGCCTGCAGCACGGATACCGGCGCATTGTCCATCTTGTCACTCTCGATCAGATCCAACCGGGTTTCGAGCTCGTTATAGATGTTCGCGTCTCCCAGCTGTCGCGCTAGTTCTTCCGTGGTAATATTTCCCTGCAGGATACCATCTGCGGCGATCCGCGCCGCCTCCTCTTCACCGACGGCGATACCACGCTCGGAAATCTCGGTATTGATCGCTCCCTGCAGGATGCCGTCAATCGTCTCCCGGGTACCGGCTTCGGAATCAATATTGTTCTGCAGTATACTGTCGGCTTCGGCGCGATTGACCCCCTCGGTCGTGATTCTTCCATCGAGCCGAGGGACCTCCTCGTCACCGAGCCAATGAAACCATTTCCCGAAAGCGCGAAAGAGATGATTCAATTTTTGGCGAGTAGGGCGCGCCTTGTAGGTGTACCCGTAATTTTGCTCTGCCGTCGACGGGGGCGCGACATTCGGCTGTCCGCTCTCGGGACTCGTCTGGTCCTGCATGGCCCAGTCAATTACTTCAGTTGGTTTCGACACGGCTTCCTCCTGTTTCGGTTAGACAATCTGCTCGGAAAGATATCCACCATTGTAGTAACTGTCCTCTGATAATTCATTTCCGGAAGAGTAGATAGGCGGTTCATCTGTATACTCGAACTCTACAGGCGTCTCCTCGTTTATCGCAAGATCGATCCGCACTCCGGCCGCGGCAAGATGCCCGAGCCTCTGCTTGAAAAGCGTGTAATTCTGCTGGTCATGGTCCACACAATCGATAAGAACCCGCATGTTCCCACCGAAAGCCGACATATGGACAGAATTCAGGAACAATCGCGTGTAAGCGATCAAGACTTCCATCTGACCATAGCCCCGGCAGATCGCCGGCATCGATTCGAGCGCGTCGCGGTAATCGTCATCCGATCGCCCGAGACGGGGAAGGCCCAGGATTTCACCGAGACAATCGAGCTGCACTCCCATCCCGGTGAAGGACCGTACCCGTTCCAGAGCGGCTGCGACATGATCCAGGAGCGTATTCTGTTCGAGATGTGGCGTCAGGAATCCACGAACCGTATTCCTGTTCTTGAACTTGGTAATCAGATAGTTCCGGTACGCATCCAGGGTATCCGGAATGATATTAACAAAACCGGTTTTTATTACTGACTCCTGCATCCCGCCGGTCCGGATCACGACGAGGGAAACGGTCTTCGGTCCCGTTGCGGTCCAGTGATGGGATGGAGAAGCTTCGTTCGAAGCGTTTCCGTCACCGAAGTTCCATGCGTACCCTGTGATCTCCGGAGTCGTATCCCCGATGAATTCGAAGGTCGTCGGTGCCAGGCGCTCGAGGTCGCCCGAAATGGTCGCGGTGAAATCTGCTGCCATTACGCCCCCACGAAGCTGATACGCGCAACATCGAATTCAGGAAGCTGCGTCGGATTAAGGACGATATCTGAAGCCACATATATTGGAGAGCCGGAGGGAACATCCGTGACCGCGAGCTCCACCCCCACGGTGCGGATGCCAGGCACCGAATGCACAGGAACCTTGAATTTATCGATCGCCAGGTCCCGCCCGAGGGGAAAGTGGGATGGACCATAGGCGAGCAGCTGCGCCTTGATCTGCGCCTGACCATCCACGGGAAACGCGACCTCGGGGTCGTAGGTCAAGGTGTATCGCACCCAGACGTAGATGATCAGCGGTCGTGAAAACGACATCTCTTTGAGCTGTCCGAGAGACGTGGTGACCGTCCCGGTAACATTGCCGTAGGTATCGGGTCCACCTGCGAGCACCTCATAGAGCTTGTTCAGAACATCCTGATCCGCTCCTCCGCTGACAACCGCTTCAACCGAGTGCGGCGGTCGGCCGTCGGCGTCCTCGATATCCTTATCATTCACGAAGACATGACAATCGGATACTCCGACCACTTCTCCCCTGATGCGTGTCCCGATCGCCGTCGGTGTCGCCCCCGCGATCCCGGCGTAACTGACCTCGCGCCTGAGGCGTGCCTCGGTATCGGTCTCGACAAGATATCCCCGCGTTGCCGGAAAGAAATTGATCACCGATGTCGGAGTATCCGGTGTGTTGATCTTGACCATGGACCCTGCCGGAGCGGGTATCGGTCCCACCGTCTCGCAAAGAAACAGCCCAGGGGTTCCGATCGATTCGAAAGCCATCGAGCCGGTCAGCGCTACCGTGAACGGAGTCTTCCGGTCTTCAGCAAGGATAGAGATGATGTCGGTGTCCAGATCGTACGTGACGGTAAAGCCGGCACCCGAGCCTCCTCCTATGATGAGGTTCGCCAGGTTGGCGACGATCTCATCCACCGTTTCACTTCCGGTTGCCGTGTAGATGACTCCGGATCCGTTCAGGGAAATCGAATAGTTTCCGGCGATCACCGAATCCACATGGATCAGCGCCTCCAGCGCATTGCTTGCGCTGATGGTCGTGGCTTGAAACAGAAGCCAGTGCGCGGTTTCGTTCTCGTCCGAAACGGAAAAGTATTGAGGAACGACCGCCTGGTCAGCGCCCCGCATCATGATTTCGACGAAGGAAGAGGTCGCGGGAAACCTGGTCAATCCCGAAAGCTCCAGAATGTCGTCGAGTGCCGTTCCGACCGCAGATGCCGGGCGTGTGGCATTGTATGCCGCCTGCATCCTCTCCCACTGGTCGGCTTCGCGCAGCGCCCAGATATGCAGAAACTGGTTGAAGACCGATCCGGTATCGAGGTTGACGTCGTTACCGAATACTTCCCTGATCGTCGCTTCCAGTTCCGAACGACAATCTTCATACCGTTTGAGCACGAATCCGGCCGGTGTAATTCCGTACGTTGTCATGGGAGCGCCTCTTCCAAAACAAAAAAGTTCCCGAAATCATCCCTGCATTCCGCGGAGATCGTAAGTACCCTGGCGGAGCCGTCGAAGGATGAAGAATAGCTGGTGAGCTCCGCGACTCCGGGGGTGTCCAGAATGGTGGCCTTGATCAGACCGTCCACGATCGCGAGATCCGGGCTCTTTACCAGCACCTCCTCGATATATTTGACACCTGATCCGGGATCGAATATCCACTCGTTGAAAAAAAGGTGAAGCCGGGTCCGCAGATGCTGCGCGACCTGGTCCGTTTCGCTGACGAGCGAAAGATCGCCATCCGTCACTTTCAGTTCATCGTAAGCGGTGAGCGCGAGATCTTTCATAGATCGCCTCGTATGGTTTCAAGCTGCACCTTCAGGTCTGCAAAGACCGCCGCGTTCGTGAGCGGGACCTGTGCCCCCGCCACCGTCGTTGTCGCCGTGGCGATGCCCTGCAGGGTTTCGCTTAGAATCCTGAGCAGCTCCATTCCGGCGACACCGATCGCTACCTTTCCATTGCGCAACACGATCCGGATCTGACCACACGATATCTCGGTCGCGTCGGAGTACCGCGCACGAGGAGCCGAAGATCCGGGAAGTATCCCTGGAATGAAAAAGCCATCTGAAAGGTGATACCTGCGCGGGTCTGCGGGTGTCTCCTGTTTCCCGGACGCGAGTGCCTCGTCGGTTGACCGCTCCGTAAAGACTATAAGCCCGACGTCACCTCGCTTTACCGGGAACGTGATCCCTCCCCCCTCTCCCGATGGAAACAGGACCGGAACGCCGGCAAGTTTTTTATACTTCACCGCG
>CAZGVZ010000163.1:0-4202 GCA_964529145.1 uncultured Fibrobacteraceae bacterium
TTTCAGCAAGGGGACCACGGCGTTGTCACTCCGTTCCTTAAGCGTAAGGAGTCCATTGCTTCGCACTGTTTCCGGTATACCGCTTGTCCCGCTCAAAGCCAGACCACGGTTTTTAGCCGTAGTCGTTGATTCAGGGGCTCTCGTATCGTGTCAATTCGCAGGAGTGGATAATCATTACCATCCATGAGGATATCTTCATGATCAAGAAGGGGGTGTCCTATGAAACGCCCCTGAATCATTCCCGCCGAAAATGACCCCGGATCGAAATACCGTCGGCCCGGATCACATATCCGGGGCACACGCAGGTTACCGATGATCTCTTTATATCCAATGTTGTTTTGAGATGTTTGCTGCACGGAAGAATGGAGAGGAGAACCATAGGTCCGCCGGGACCGGCATGCACGCCGGGAATTCTGTATCAATGCGTGAGTTCTTCGGCGGAGGCATCGAACATGTCGCCCCGTGGGGCTCTTCATTACGTCTGATCGTATGCTACAAACATACGACCCTACGGGCCTGTAACGACTTCGTTTCATAAAGGTATCGAACATGCCCCGCCGATGGGTGTGACTGCCCTTGGGGCCTTGACGGCACCTGTTCCCCCTCTTTCCTTGGAAACAGATATCCTCTTCCGCACTGTGTACTGAAAGACGTCTGGTTCGATTGATTCCGTCCGGAGCCAATCCCACTTTCATCACGGGACCGGCTTATATATCCGGAAAAAAAGGCCCTCCCCGCATACATGCGGGAAGAGCCCATTTTCGTCTGGAATTCTTCAGGATTACCGGGCGCTGCGCATTTCCGCCTGGATTTCCCTGTTCTGCGGATCGAGCTTCCGGCCTTTCTCGAGCATGTCGGAATAGGTCGCGTAATCCTTTTTCTCCTTTGCGAGACGCGCGAGTCCAAGGTACACCAACGGATTGTTGGGATCGGATTTGAGTGCACGCTCGTAGAAGGTCTCGGCCCACTGCAGTTTTCCCTGGAGAAGGTAGACGTTGGCGCGTTCGTACAGCGCCGGTGCGTAGTTCTGATCAACGTAGAGGATCTCTTTGTAGGTCTCGATCGCGTCGTTGTACTTCTTCTGCGCCACCTTGATCTTGCCTATCATCATATGCGCGTCGATGTTCTCTGGATCCCTGCTCTTGATCTGTTCTGCGACCTTGAGAGCATCGGACGTCTTGCCTGACGCGAGGAGCGTCTGTGCGTATTTAGCGAGAACCTTCGGTTGATTGTTGGTCTTCATGACTTCCTTGAGTTCCTCCGCGGCTTTCGCGTATTCCCTTGTTTCGATATACACGTCGGCAAGAGTCATCCTCAGATCGTCGTCGATATTGCCTTTGGTGAGTTTCAGCACTTTCTCGAGAATGCGGATACCATCCTTCTGCTGATCGGTCATCAGATATCCCCGGGCGAGAAGAGTCATGTATTTCGGATTGTTCTCTTCTGCGTTGTTTGCCATTTCAAGAAATACCATGGCATCCGCAACCATGTTTTTCGAGAGCAGAATTTCTCCGATCATGGCGTGGGTCGACGAGTTGTTCGGATCAACTTCGAGGTATTTACGGTAGACCCGCAACATGTCGTCGTTACGGTTCATTGAACCATATAGCCGTCCGAGTTCCATCCAGACCTGTGCGATGGTGTCCTTGAGGGCGGCGCAACGTTCGAGGTACGCCACTGCGCTTTTTTCACTGCCCTGCTTTTTAGCATGATAGAGCCCGAGTTTGAGAAAATTCCGGTAATCCTTTGGGTACGCGGAAATGTTCGATTTATACATCTGAAGCGACCGTTCCATATCGATCGATTCGTACACAGCTGCAATGCGATACGCGGCATCGGGATCTTTGACACCGGGCAATTTCACGTAATCATGGAGTACCTCGGCCGCTTTGCGGGGGTTTCCGCTCTTCTCGTATGCCTCGGAGAGCGCTTTATATGCGATATCACGATCCGGAATGTTTCCCGTGAGAGAACGCACTTTTTCAAGAATCGAAATCGCCGCTCCGTAATCTTTGGAATTGAGCGCGGACAAACCGTAAGGGATAAGAACGGCAGGGGCATCGTCCTTTTTCGCCATACCGTAATATTTGAAGGCATCGGAATATTTTTTCTGCTTGTAATGATATTCAGCAACTATCAGGGCCACTTCGGCATCGGAGGAAGCCTTTTCGAGATATTTTCCGTAAGCTGTGATCGCTTCGGCAGATTTTCGCTGCTTCATATTGAGATCTCCGAGCAGCTTGTATTCTTTCACTGCCGCGGGATTGATCTGCAGTGCCTTTTCAAGATAGATGGTCGCCTCGGAAAGGGAACCGGCCTTGATCAGGCAATCGGTATAGTCCAGATAGAGCCCGAGATCCTTCTGATCGAGTTTGACCGCTTCTTTGTACATATCGACAGCTTTGGAATAATTCTTCGCCTCGGTGAAGATTTTCCCCAGGTTTTTATACACTGTCGCATCCGCCTCTCCAGCGGCTATCGCCCCATTGAGGGCATTCATTTTCTCCTGCGGCTTTCCCGATGCAAGGACGAGTGAAACGTACTGTTTGTAAAAACCTTTTATTTTCGGGTTTGCCGTAAGGGCCGCGCGGTAGGCGGTCAGGGCTTCGGATTTATTGTTCTGGTCGTACAGCATGTTTCCGAGATCCTTTTGCGCCTCGGCGTCTTTCGGCATGTATTTCGTATAAGTACGCAAGTTCAAGAGAGCATCGCTCTTCGCTCCGGATTTGAGGTTTATCTCGTAAAGCTTCCGGTACACTTCGGGATTTTTCGGAGTAAGACGGGAAAGCTTCGTGTACTGAAGGAGCGCGCGGGGGTAGTCCTTCATCTCGTAACTCGCGTCACCGTACATCTTGATGAAGGAGGGCTTGTTTTCGGCGGCTCCCTTCACCATACCGAGATACTTTGTCGCATCGGCGTAATTGTTGCTTTTGAGACAGGCTTCTCCGACGATGAGTGCGATATTGTAATCGTTCGGCTTTTTCTCGAGATATTTTTTATAATAACCGATCGCCAGACTGTCCTTTTTCTGTGTGGAGTAAAGTTTCCCGAGTTCCTTGAGCTCTCTTTCGGCGCGGGGATTGAGTACGATCACCTGCTCAAAGGTGAGGATCGCCTCCTTTACCGCTCCCTTTTTTACCTGACATTCGGCAAGAGACGAGAGCAGCTTGTCATTCTGAGGATCGAGACGCGAAGCCTTTTCGTACGATGCTATCGCTTTGTCAAGAAGGTTTCTCTTGGCATAGATATCGCCGAGCACGTGATGCATTTTCGCGTCCGCCTCTCCCGCGGCGATCGCTCCGTTGAACGCGAGTTCCTTCTCGCTTTCGCTCCCTTTCGACATCGCTAGAGCGGCGTAGTTCTTGTAAAAGCCCTTTATGCTCGAGTCGGCTTTCAGGGCCGCGCGATAGGCAGAGAGGGCACCCGATTCATCCTTGCGTGCAAAAAGCAGGTCGCCAAGCGTTTTTTGGGCATTTGCATCTCCGGGCTTCAGCGTGGTATAAGTCCTGAGATGGTTCAATACCTCGTCCTTGGTCCCCGTGCGCTGGGCGAGATCGTATAATTTATCGAACACCTCCGGGTCCTTGGGGGTGATATTGGCGAGCTGTTTGAAAATCTGGTACGCCTTGAACTCGTCTTTCGCGTTGTAGGCGGCTTTACCGTAGAGCATCAGATGCTTGGGCGTGCTGGCTTCCGATCCTGTCACCAGCCCCAGATACTTTACCGCCTCCTTGTAATTTTTCCGGTTGTACATCTCCTGTCCCAGTGTTTTCGAAACCTCATTGTCCTGGCTGTTTTCAAGATATTTTTCCCAGCTCTTCAGAGCCTGATCCGTTTTGTTCTGTTTCCAATAGAGGTTCCCGAGTTCCTTCAATTCCTTTTGCGCACCGGGGTTCATCGCGACGATCTGTTCATAGGTCAGGCTCGCCCCGGAAATATTGCCCGAAGCGACCTGGGCCCTGGCCAGATTTTCAAGGATCGAAGTGCTCTTGGGATCGAGCTGGGAGGCTTTCTCGAACATGGTAATCGCCCTGGGGTAATTTTTCTGTGAGAGATAAATCGATCCGAGCCTTACGTACATGGGAACGTCTCCCTCGCCCGCGGCGATCGCGCTGGAGAGCACGGCGAGCACCTCGTCATCCTTTCCCGAAGCCATAACCAGAGCAGCAAAAGGCTTGAAAAAGCCGGTTGCCTTGGGATTG
>CAZGVZ010000163.1:4212-8486 GCA_964529145.1 uncultured Fibrobacteraceae bacterium
TTATCCACGCCGTTTTTGCGTATCACGTCAAAAGCCTGCCGCACGGTAAGCTTCGAGAGCTTCCCGGGAATCTTTCTTTTCGTAAAGAAGATCCCCGAGAGTTTTCTGCGCCTCGGCGTCGGCGGGTTTGAGGGCGGTATATTTCTTCAGATACACGAGAACGTCGTCTTTGGATCCGGTTTTGTCCGCGATTTCATAAAGCTTCCGCAGCACTCCGGCATTTTGGGGCTCAATGGTGGATAATTTCCGGTACAACGTGAAGGCTCGCGCTTCGTCCTTCGAAAGGAGCGCCGCTTCGGCATGCAAGGTAAGTACCTCTGGGGCCGACGCTTCGGCGCCGCTCATCTTGTCGAAGTATCTGACTGCCTCCTGGTATTCTTTCACTTTGAAGGAGTGTTCACCCACCTCGCGTGAAATCTTGTCATCACTGTTCTTTTCCAGGTATTTTTTGTAATTCCTGACCGCCAGATCGGTTTTCTTTTGCAGTTTGTAAAGGTCTCCGAGATTTCTATATTCCTTGCCGGCCTTGGGATCGAGAGCGATCACCTGCTCGTAAGTGAGAATGGCCGCGGAACTGTTACCGCTTTTCGCCTGAGCACTCGCGAGATCGGCGAGCAGCGACACGTTGGTCGCGTCCATCTGTGAAGCTTTCTCGAAAAGAGGTATTGCCTGAGAATATTTTTTTTGACGAACGTAAATAGACCCGAGCTTCTTGTACATCTCGATATCTCCCTCACCCGCATCGATCGCTTTGGAGAGTACTGCGGCGATTTCGTCCTCCTTGCCCCCCTCGAGGATAAGTTCCGCATATTTCTTATAAAAACCCCTGAGTTTCGGGTCGGCAGCGACCGCCGCTCGATATGCATTGATCGCTCCGTTTTTTTCCTTACGCGCATACAGCATGTCTCCCAGCGATTTCTGGGCGTTGGCATCGGTTGGTTTGAGCTCCACGTATCTCCTCAGATAGACCAGTGCGTCGTCTTTCTGGTTTTTTCTGAAGAGGAGTTCGAACAGGGTGTTGAAAACTTCCGCATTCTGGGGAGTGATGGTGGAGAGCTTTCTGTAAACCTCAAGCGCCCTGTCGTTGTCGTTCGCCTTGAAACATGCCTGTCCGTAATTGGTGAGGAAAGAAGGCGATTGTGCGATTTTGCCTTTGACCTTGTCGAAATAGGTGATCGCTTCGCTGTAATTGTTTTTTCGGAGCGCCGCGTTTCCGATGACCATCGCGATGGAATCGTCCATATTCTTTTCGAGATATTTTTTATAGGCGTTGATCGCGTTGTCGGTCTTGTTCTGTCGTGAATACAGATCTCCCAGAACTCTGTGTTCCATGGTCGCATCCGGATCCAGCGCGATGATCTGTTCATAGGTCAGGATCGCACCGGAAACGTTACCGGTTCTGTCCTGGGATCGGGCGACCGATTTGAGCGCGGAAATGTTCTTGGGATCGAGTTGTGAAGCTTTCTCGTAATAATACAGAGCTTTCGAATGATTTTTTTCATTTTCGAAGGTTGTGCCGAGCTGAAGGTATATTTCTGCGTCGGCCTCTCCTGCCTCGACCGCTTTATTGAGAATCGCGGCCTTTTCCGAGGGCGAACCGAGGGAACCGGCGAGCTCGAGGTACCTTTTGTAAAATCCTTTTACTTTTGGGTCGGCCTTGAGAGCGTTTCGATACGCCTGAATGGCCCCTGTCTTATTTTTGAGTTCATAGCATAGATCCCCGAGCTTCAAAAGGCTCTGAGCGTCCTGCGGCTTGAGTTCGGTATACTTCGACAGAAAACCGACGGATTCCTGTTTTTTTTCGTTTTTCACTGAGATCTCATAGAGCTTTTTAAACGGTTCCGGGTCTTTGGGTGAACGCTCGGAAAGTTTCCGGTAGAGCTCTTCGGCTTTCTTGAGATTTCCTGAGAGATAGGAGGCGTCCGCGTAGTTCCCGAGAAAGCCGACGGAACCCGACTCTTCTCCACTTACCAAGGAATAATATTTCGAGGCATCTTCATATTTTTTCCGATTGTACTCGTAATCTCCGACCAGAACGGCTGTTTTTGAATCTGTAGACTTCTCGAGAAATTTTTTGTACGAGTTGACCGCAAGATCCCGCTTCCCGGTCTTGGAGTAGAGATCGCCGAGGGATTTGTATTCCTTAACGCTTCCGGTATTCAATACGGCAGCCTGCTCGTATGTAACGATCGCCTCGGAGGTTTTGCCGGCCTTTTCCTGGCAGAATGCCAGGGCGGACAGAGACTCCACGTCCTTGGGGTCCTTCTGAAGCGCTTTCTGGTACATATCGATGGCTTTGGGATACGCCCCCTGATTCTTGTAGATCGTTCCAAGTGTGGAGAAGATCTCCCCGTCGGCTTCGCCCGCCTTTACTGCGGCATTGAGAACCTCGAGCACTTCGTTCTGTTCAGCGCCGCTTCCCGATTTTTGAGACATTACGAGCTCGGCATAACGCTTATAGAGACCCTTTATGGAGGGATTTATCTTGATGGCCGCCCTGTAGGCCGAAAGCGCCCCGGTGCGGTCCTTCGCTTCATAGAGCAGGTCTCCGAATTCTTTCTGTAAACCGGCATCCCTGGGCTGTATCTTCAGGTATGACGAGAGCTGTTGCGCCGCCTCTTTCTTGTCGCCGGTCTTAAGGGCGATTTCGTAAAGACTTTTTCGGATCTGAAAGTTATCCGGCCGCAGCCGTACGAGTTCGACTAGAATCTCCCTTGCTTCCGCGAGTTTGCCGGATCCCTGGGAGAATTGCGCGAAACGGAGTCGCGCCTCCACGTTTTTTTTGTCGATCTCGATAATCCTCCGGTCGACATCGGCCAGTTTTTCGCGGTTGTTCATTTTTTCATAACACTGCGCGAGGAGTTCGAGAAGTTCAAGGTTCTTTGGATCGTTCGCGAGGATCTCCTCGAGTTTCTCACGGGCCGCGGAATAGTTCTTTTCCTGGACATAAATTTTCGCGAGCACCACCTGCGGTTCACGGAGCTTGCCATCCCTGTGCAACGCGGATTCCGCCGCATCACGCGCGATATCGTATTTTTTCGATTCCCACGCGGCGTTCATCATTCCGACCGCAGCATCCGCTTTCTGGTCGAGCGTGAAGCTCTTCTGGTAGTTTTTAAGCGCATCCTCGAATTTACGGGCCTTGAGGTTGTAATCGCCAAGGGCCATGTAGACCGCAGGGCTGTTCGGCTGGAGCGAAAGCAGCCGTTCGTAGATACCTTTGGCTTTGTCGGGTTTGTTGTCTTTGGTGTATATGTCCGCGAGGCGTGCGTATGCCTCTACGTTCTTTTTATCACGGGAGATCACTGCTTCCAGCAGAGGCACCGCCTGGGATGTCTGCCGCGTTCCGGTATAAGCTTCCGCGATCAGGAAAAGTATTCCGGGATCGGTTTTCGCATCGCCCTGCGCCTTGCGGATATATTCGAGCGCATCGAGCGCTTCGGAGTATTTTTTCGATTCGATATGATAACGACCGACTTTTTCTTTCGCGGCGAGCGCCAGTTTCTGGGAGGAACCGCCCAGTTTTTTGGAAGCAGCCAGATAAATATCGATGGTCTGGGACTTGTTGCCGTTCGATTTCTCCAGGCTCGTGGCGAAATCGAAGAGGTCCTGACCGGTAAGCAGCGACTGGTTCGCCTTCTCGTACTCCTCGGACGCATCGGAAAATTTTTCCTTCTTGAAATAAATACGCGCGAGTTCGATGGTTGCTTCGGGTTTGGCTGATTTACGGTCCCGGGAGGCCTCCTTGTAGAAAATGGCAGCCGAATCCAGGTCGCCCATAATCTTGAAAGCGTTGGCAAGATCGAGCGCTGTTTCTCCGTCCGGTTTGGCGATGTACGCTTTTCTGAGGTATTGAACCGCTTTAGCGTAATTTTTTTCCTTATAGTAGACTTCACCGAGAGCGCGCTGCGCCACGAGATTCGATGGATCTACCTCCACAACCTTTTCCAGTGCGGTCTTAGCCTCACCTGCCTTGCCCTGACCGATGCAAGCCTGCGCATATGTCCAGGAAGCCTCTCCTGTAGGTTTTATCTCCATGGCCTTTTTCGACATTTCGAGAGCCATGTCGGGCTGGTTCATCTTGTTGTAGATACGCGCCGCGCCAAGGTGCGCTTCGTAGTTTTTCTGGTCGAGACGGATTCCCACCATGTAACACGCCAGCGCTTTCTCCACGAGTTGCTGCTCCTCATGCGCCACGCCAAGTTTGGCCCAGGTGGCGGCATTCCTCTCACCGACGGGAAGCTTGTCATCAGCATACGAGATCGCCTCTTTGT
>CAZGVZ010000164.1:0-1280 GCA_964529145.1 uncultured Fibrobacteraceae bacterium
CCAGCCCGGTTCTTATAAAAAAATCGGTTTTACCGTTATATTGCTGGACCACAAACTGCAAGGGCTTCTCGTTCCGCAGAATATCGACCCACTTCTCGAATTGACCGGGGATATCGACATCCGCCCCGAAATAGGAATCACCCACTATGCGCCGGGGTTCGCCGGTAAGCGTTCCCGGATTGAAAAAATAGATGATCGCTTCCATCTCCTGATTCGTGTCCTCGACGGTAATCATTGCAAATGCTGAACAACCAAACCCATAGGGCGTGATCTGTCCCAGAAGCACTTTGTATCTATCGATATTCAATACGGGAAATGACATGTGTTAACTCCTTTCATAACTTAACGATAATTGTGAGAAGGGAATCCTATCCATTTGCGACACCGGTGATACGGGCGCCGATGAACCTGTTCATTGAGGCAATATAAATCAGGCAGGAGGGTAGTAAAAGGGGACTCAAGCTCAGACGAAAAGTTCGGCATTGTATCGGCACCGTTCAAAACAGGCTTTTTTCGAAAATGCCACCTGACGGGGTTCGAATTCGCGGCGCCGGATCGTGTGCAAAAACGTGTCGGTCCTACGGACCTGAATATCGGGGCAGCAGTTTATATCCCAAGGAGATTTTCGCGGATTACCGATGATCTCGTTCAGGTTCATCATACCCCAGGAGAGAAATCTATCCCTTGCAGCACTCCTTTCCGGTAACTTCTTTGCATTTCCAATGGAATGGCACTTATATTAATAAGGATAACAGCTCTGGGCGGGGGGAGCTGGAGCGATAAAGGTCGAATAATCGGTTAAATACGTCTTTGTACCTGCCCTAGCTGAAAAATGAACTTTTTTCAGGTTAAAACAGGGGGAATCACATGCCATTGAATGTTTTCAGGTTTTTTTATACTCTCCTATTCACTTCATTACTCATCGCCCCATTCCGCCTTTTCGCCGAAGAGTACACCATGGAAGAGGTGTATCAGTCCGCGGTCGATAAAGGAAAGAGCATCGTCAAATACTGGTTGGACGAGTCCGGGGCGAGTGTACGTTCGAACCATTATGCCGACGGCTGTTCATACTACGGCACATGCATTTTCGGTGATGCATTGAAAGATTCTTCATATTATAAAACCATCCTCAACCGGTATACCGGAAATATGCCGAACCGTATCCCCACCGGGAATGTGGACAGCAACGCCATAGGCATCCTTCCCCTGCATCTTTACCTCCACTCGAAAAACGCGGCCCTGTTGAAGCTGGGTATCGACGCTGCCAACGACGCGATCGG
>CAZGVZ010000164.1:1290-3817 GCA_964529145.1 uncultured Fibrobacteraceae bacterium
AAAGGAATGCCATTGACGATACGTACATGACCGGATCGCTGATGGTTCAGGCATACCGGGCGACGGACAGTGTCAAATATCTCGATTTTTGCGCTGATTACGTGCTTTATTATATGGAAAAACTGCAACAGGAGAATGGTTTGTACAACCACCGCGACGGCGGACCGCACCGCTGGGGAAGAGGCAACGGCTGGGGCGCATCCAGTACAACCGAGTTGATGCAGGTACTGCCGGAGGATCACCCAAAGTATGCCGAGGTACTCGAGGGCTATCGCAAACAGATGACCGGTCTTATCGGTGTGCAGAAAGAGAACGGCATGTGGATGCAGCTCCTTGATTCACGCAACAGCGCCAACTGGGAAGAGACATCCTGCATGGGAATGTTCCTGTTCGCGATTTTTACCGGTTTGCGTAACGGCTGGCTCGACGTGGAAACGTTTCTCGAACCCGCTAAAAAGGGGTGGATGGCGGTTACCAAACACATCAACAATGGACGACTTCAGAACATCGCGCAGGGAATGTGGGGAGGCGCCAATGAAAGCGATTATCTCAACGTGAACCACAATCATGCCGGGGACGCGCATGGCACCGCGGGAGTCCTCTGGGCTGCGACCGCCATCATAAGGTATCAGCAGATGCTCGTCTCGGCGGACCGTGAACTTCCGCGTACCGCCGGTACGATCGTGAGTGTTTCCCGTCCCGTTCATGAAATGAAGATATTCGACCTGAAAGGTCGCATCTTCGGTGCATCCGTCACCAGGATACCGGTGTCATCCCTTTCGGCAGGGATCTACATTCACGGAAAACGGAATATCGCGTCATCACCGACCACACTCGTACCGTGAGTGACCACGACAAGAACACAAGATTCATGATTCAGCAACAATATTCGACTCTGGGGGGGGTTCTTATATGAAAAAATTACAATACACGATCACGATTCTGGTTACAATGACTTTTTCGAGCCACCTGCATGCGCAGGGAAACGACTGGGTCGACGAAAATGCGCAGCAGTTCGCCCAGAATGGATCATGGTGCTGGTTTCAGGATGAGCGTGCGGTTATCGATACCGTAAAAAATAAATTGATCGTGGGTTCCACCAACATGCAGGCCAGTTGCGATGTCGCGATTTACGATCTCGAAAAAATGGAATACCAGGGCAGCAAACGCTTCAGCAGTCTCGGGCAGGGAAAACAGGACGACCACAATTCCCCCGCGGTTATGGTGACTCCCAACGGCAATTATATTTGCATGTGGGCGCAGCATTACGACAGCAAGCATCATTACAGCATTTACAAGAACGGTAACTGGTCCGGTGAGAAAACCATCGAATGGAGAAACTGGGCTCCCGATCCGAACAATTACGATGTCGCCTACAGCAATCTCTACTACCTGTCGGACGAGAGCCGGATCTATAATTTCTCGCGCACCTTCAACGTGCGGTCGCCGCATTTCGTCTACTCCGACGACAATGGCGAAAGCTGGAAGTTCGGCGGACAGCTCACCACTCACGACGTGGTGGATACCTATAACCGCGGTTATTACAAGTACTGGGGTAACGGCAAAGACAGGATCGACATGGCGTTCACCGAAGAGCATCCGCGCGACCACACCACCAGCATCTATCATGGATACATCGAGAATCATAAATTACACGACACCTTCGGCAAAGTCGCAGACGAGGATATCTACGACGGCAAGAATATTCCATCCTTCGCGTCGTTCACCAAGGTGTTCGCTCATGGCACAAAAGTCAATGGTGTCGAAATGGGGCGTTGCTGGCAGCTTGACATCTGCCGTTACGACGGCGGAATCGTCGTCATTCTCTTCGAGGCCCGTGCGAACGACGCAATCGACGATCACAGGAACTTCTACGCGCGTTTCGACGGTGAAAAATGGAACTATACCTATATCGGTAAAGCCGGAAAGCACATCTACGGTAACGAGCACGACTATACAGGCCTGGGTTCAGTGAATCCCGATGACCCGAATCGTATCTATATCAGTTCCACATACAACCCCGGCGATGATAATGCGGCGCCTGCGGGCAAACGGGAAATATGGCGCGGCACTTCCAAAGACGAAGGGAAAACATGGGAGTGGGAAGCGGTAACCGCACGATCCACTAAAGACAATTTCAGGCCGATCGTTCCCAAATGGAAACCCGGAAAGGAAGTGGTACTGTGGTTTCGCGGGACCTACACCTCCGCCCAGGATGTCCAGTCGGAAGTGGTCGGCACATTTTACGAATACGAATATACCCCCCCGGTGGCGACCACACCCGAAAAGCGCCTCTCCGGCGTTAATACGACCGTCACTCCGTTCGAGTGCTTCGTATCGGGCGGCAGAGTCCATATGCGGTACCACGTTCAGGATGCATCGCCAGTGACACTCAGGGTATTTTCACTTTCCGGAAAATGCGTATCCACTCTCGCGCTCGGCGTTCGACAGGCAGGCGATCATCGTGCCGACTGGAATACCCAGTCGGTCCCGGCCGGAACCTATCTGGTTCATCTCTCGGTTGGCG
>CAZGVZ010000164.1:3827-8424 GCA_964529145.1 uncultured Fibrobacteraceae bacterium
ACCGAACCCGCCGGCCTCCGCATGGGTTCGGCAGGGAGAGGCGACGGATGTGCATGATCCGGCTTCTTCCCCTTTGATCGAACCCGGTTTCACCTTTTTTTCACACTCTTCAAGTATGCGTCGGTATACGTGAATCCCAGCCTCAGCTCCCTGAGTGTCGAGCCGATCGGGCGGTGGAACTCGTTGAGAAAGCGGTCGCTGACCTCGAGCCAGACTGTGCAGTTCGTGATATCGCTTTTTTTGGAAGGGTAGAGGGTGGAAAGATAGTGCCCGTCAACGGGTTGAATACCGCTGATATCCATGATTTCGGAGGGAGCTACATCGCTCGTCTCCCGGGCATCGAACTCCATGTACCACTGAATTTCATGCTGTTCTGGCAACCACGTCCCGTTGCCCATCGCCGCATCGATGCTCATGGTGGTATCGACATTACCCGTGAACACCGCCATGAAGTAGGTTTTTTTTTCATCGAAGTCAATGTCGGTCCGGCCGGTATCTTTTACAGTATAATAGTCGAACGGATACTCTCCGTCCGCCGGATCGAAAACCGATAGATTCTCCCTGTGGACGATATAAACGCCGACCGAATCTATCCGGGGATTGGAGTTGACAGGAATATGCAGTTCGGGTATCGCGGAGAAACGATTATTGTAACGTACGGTGTAACGGCTCAAAATCGTATGATCGTCCCTGATGGAGCAGTAGATACGCATTTGTGCGGTGCAACATTGCAGCAGCAACGGGAGCATCGCCGCGGTCACGGTATCGAGGGATATCTGGGATGGATCGCCTGACGACAGATGGCCGATCAGGTTCAGCAGGTCAGATTTCCGCATCGAACGCAGTTCCGAGGGAACAAAGTCCCGGTAATAGCCTGGTATGAGCTCCGTCCAGTCGTCGGGGATGAGCGGGCTCTCGGCTATCACGTTTTCCGGAACGACGAACCTCAAGGCTATGCAGCTCGTACGATCGGAAAAGGTGCATTCCTGCGGTTGTATTATCATTGGAACTGTGTCGACTGCCGTCGCGGTTCCGTACGGATTGATGATGATCTTCGACGACATACGCCAGGTCAGTTCTTCCGCCGTGACCGGTCTTCCGGCAAAAACAGCTTTGAGCAGCACGGTATCACCGGGAGCCGCTTCCGCCGGTTCATAAATGATATCGAGCAGCCGGGCTTTTTCCGGCTCGATTCTGGAGTAGGAGGTCGGAAATTCAACGCATCCTGTCCAGAGCGTGACGACGGTTAGAATCGGTATTGAACAGAAGCTTTTCATGAAAGTTCTCCTTGGCGTTGATATTCAGAATTCCGCCTTGATACCCAGGGCCGGTTGAATGATCATACTGACGGTTTTCTTTTCGGTATAGTCGTAGTTGTATATGACCATCTGAGGACTCTTGTAGAACAGGCGGCTGAGGTTCTGGACATCGAAATAGGTGGACAGCATCCACTTTTCGTAGACGAATTTCTTTTCGACTCTGATATCGATCTGGAAAAACGGATCCATCCGGTCGGAGTTTGCCTTTCCGTAGACAGGAGTAAATGCGTTGAAGTCCGCGTCTTCCACCACATCGACGATGGGAGTCGTCGGTTTGCCTGTGACGTACCTTATCCTTGTGCCTAGCTCCCATTCATGGTCGAAGTGCCAGCTCGTCAAAAGCTGGATGTTGTGGGTTTCGTCGTCGGAATAGAGTTCGTATTGCCCGGTATGGGGGTTCCATCTTTCGCTGCGCGCGAACGTATAGGCCAGCCATCCGAAGAACCGTCCGTTATTATCATGACGCAGCATCAGCTCGAGACCTTTCATTTTGCCTCTGCCGTCGGCCAGACCGCGTACTCCGGGATCGGCGAGTTCGTCTTCGGCAGTGGCCTGGCGGGGAAGATCCCATTGACGGTTAAGGTAAACCTGGAAATCGGCGTTGATCAGATCGGTAATGCACCATTCGTATCCCGCGACGTACTGCGCCGCTTTTGAAGTCGGGATCGACGGATCCCCCCATGTCTTGTGGATCGTCTGTCCAATGGGTTGCGGCGTTTGATTGTAGGTGCCGATCGCCGCTTTCAGGGTATGTCCGTCATGAAGGAGGTATCTTGCCGAAAGGCGTGCCGAAGGCTCGCCGGAGATGCCGCGGTGATTGTCGAAGAATCCATAGTTCCAGAGCTCGGGAACGATACCGCCGTCATGGATAAGTTCCGGGTAGTAATCATAGCGGATACCGGGGATGATCCGGAGTCTCTCGGAAGGCTTTATGGTCAGGTTTGCATACACACCCACTACGCCGAACCACCAGTTGTCCGTGGTGTCACGGTTGATGATTCCATTGCCGCCCGGTATCTGGAGCGCAAGGTCGTCCTGCAATAGATAGACATCCGCACCCGCGGCGAGTTGCAGCCACTTCGAAGGGGTGAAGGCGACTTCGTCCCTGAAATGGTGTATCCGCATCGATGCATTGACTTTCACATAGCCGAAATACGATTCGTCGTCGTCTGCGAACGTAAGGGAGTAGCGGAATGAATTGTTCATACGGGGGGTGAACGCGAAATCCCATCCGGCGAGCGCCGTGGTGAATTGAAGTTTCACTCCGAGTGAATTCGTCGCTTCACTCACCTCGCTGCTCCCGCCCTGCATTGCGGGAATGAAGACTCCGAGGCTGTCGCGGGAGTGCAGTAGCGTCAGAAAACACCGGTTCTTTTCCGAAAACGCGACGTCGATACGGGATAGAATATCGTAGTAGTAGGGAGCGACCGAGAAGGGAAAGCGGTCGGGGTCCCTGTCGATATACCATGCCGCGAGTTCACCGATAAAGCTTCGCCTGGCGGAAAACAGGAGGGAAACCTTGTCGTTGACCGGACCTTCGAAAAAACAAGACCCGTCGATGAGGTTGAGATCGATCTGTCCGTGCCAGCGATCGCTCTTCGGCGGTCTTCCCCTGAGTTCGATCACTCCCGCGATTGCGCCGCCGTAGCGTGTGCCCCAACCCCCCGGATAGAAATCAACTGTTTCGAGCGCGTCGGGATTGTAAATGGACTTCAGACCGCCGAAATGATAGAGGAGGGGAATCGCAGTCCCGTCGAGATAGAACCTGGAATCCCACGTCGGCGCCCCCCTCACGACAACTTCCCCGCTTCCGAACGTTGGTCTGGCTACGCCGGGCATCGCCTGGATGACTCGGACCGCGTCGTCGCCGATGCCCGGAATTTTCCGAACCTCTTTGAGCGTCAGTTGACGGCGGGACACCTCCTTCTCCTCGGCTTTCCCGTACACGACGATTTCGTACTCGTTGTAGGATATGCGACGGGCGTAAAAGGTGACGGTCAGTTCTTCGCCGGGGCGTATCACCTCCTTCTCGTGAAACTTTTCATAGCCGGGAAGCGGGGATGTTATGAAGATCGAACAGGCCGGGAGCGAAAAGAAACGGAAACGTCCAAGGGAATCGGTGAAGGTTACCAAGCTTCTTTCTTCAAGGTGCTGGCCTTCGAACGAACCGATTTTTTCGAGGTAATGCGAAAACGGCACTAGGAGTGACGTGTCGGCGATCGAATCGGGGAACGAGACCACGACCATCGCGTCAGCGATGGGGGAGCGGGTCCCGCTTTCGCGCAACGTTCCCTGCAGATTGACGTATTTTTCCATTGCGGAGGTGATGTCGTCGAGCATGAAGGGGACCTCGTACTGCAGCAGGACCGGAACCGGATCTTTTCCGGAGAGAGCCGGACTGAACCGGAATCCACGCAGCGCCGATACTGCGCTGCTGTCGAGCAGCGGGTGGACTCCTTTGACTACCGCTACACTGTCTACCGTCCCGCTGTCGCTGAGCAGACAGTCAATGACAACCCTGCCTTCGATACCCAGGCGGGCCAGTCCGGGCGGATAGACCGGAGCTACCCGTTCGATCACCTCGGGCATCTTATCGATCGACGGCAGGGAATCGGGAGCGGCATACCCGGTGGTGTCCATTTCGACGAGCGCGGTATCGGATGCCGCGCCGAGGGGAGCACGCGGAAAACAACAGGCAAGAAGGGTGAGTACGGGTATGAAGCCACTGTTCATGTAATGGTCCTTTTGTGATTGAACAACTTTAACCGGACGATAATCATTCTTGATTTAGTGAAAGATACAAAGTGCAACAGCACCATACACATTTAATCGCTTTCCTTTATACGACCCACTTATCGGCCGGCCGCATAACGGTTCGGAGTCGTCCGGGCGTATCACCGGATCGAAATGCCCTACGCACCTCAGACCGGTTGCCGCTCGCCGCCGCCTTATCATAGCCATTTTACAGGCGTAAGGCATCCATCGCGCTTGGGCTGTTTTTACTTTGTCGTTTGACATATCATCGTGCATGAACCGTCCGGATGAGGCCAAAATACCTGCGGAAAAAGTACGGACCGTTTCATAGCATGACGAACCTGATCGGCACGACAATCCAGACCGCCACCGGGAGCCGCTTCCGCGTCTGGCGGGATCGAACTCCATCAGCAGGGTCGCCTCGACCGCCCGGAAAGCCGAATCGAATCCGATATCGTTTAGACAGGCGGCCTCCTTGACCTTGCCGTCGATGTCCACGAGCGCTTTGACTCTCACCGTACCTC
>CAZGVZ010000165.1:0-8421 GCA_964529145.1 uncultured Fibrobacteraceae bacterium
GACCGGATTTCCTTACCTCAAGAGGTGCCGGATCGAGCAGTTTATTCTTAACAAGGGATACTCGATCGTTCCCGGGAACTGCACGGTGCTCCGGCTCACCACCGACGAAAACCAGCTCGTTCGCTGCGAATACAAGCCGAAGCCGCGGCTCAAGGTGCTGGAGGAGACATTCCCGATAAAGGATTACCTGGTCAAGGGAGTCAAGGCGGGCGGAGTGAGGCTGGCCGGCAAGGAGGTGAAATCGGTTCGTCTGGTCGAACCGGGCCGGGCAGGGTAAGGAGCGATCATTTGTTGCCTGTCCGAGATCCGCCTCCTTCGCCGCTTGCAGCGGAGTTCCGGGCGTTTGTCACTCTGCGCCTTCGCAATTCGTCATGGCGGCGGAGAATCCGCTCTGTCGGTCAGGAGACAATTCATTCGGACGGGTCGTCCCGGTTTCGCTCCGTTTTTTCAAGCACGACGACATGCTGCCTGAACCCGCGGGCATCGCAGGATTCGACGCTCGTCGACAGCGAATCGCACTTGAAGATCCGTTCGAAATCCCGGCCGAATTCCCAGAATACGAGCGATCCGGTTTCATCTATGGGATTGATATGGTACTGCGCAGGAACATAATGCCGCAGTGATCCGTTCTCAAAACCCGCCCGGACGAAACTTTTTTCATGACGCAGATCTACGGGTACGGTGACCACGGCGTATCCGCCCGTTTTGAGAACGCGTGCGATTTCTTCGATCGCATGTTGCAGATCCGGGACGTGTTCCATGACGTCCGGAACGATCATCAGGTCCACGCTTTCGTTGTCGAATGTTAATTTGCAGAGGTCCTCGCACCTGATGCCGTTCACGACGCTTCCGTTCGGTCGGCCGGGGAAAAGTTCCGTCAGCACTATCCCCGGCGTATCCCGCCATGCAGTGAAGATGCCGTCCGAAGATCCGGTCTCCACTATGTTCATCGTCAGGGATCCAGCTTTCAGGGCGGACGCCATTTCCCGTATCGACCGCATGGCCGGACGGTGGATTCGCGCGAGGATCGTCGAAGCCGCGCACCGGAGCCGGAACTTCGCGCCGCAAAAGGTACAATTCAACGAGTTGGTATAATTGATCATCCCGGTGTATTCGACATCCCAACCGTTGGCTTTGGCTACAGGTGAATTCCCGACAATGTCATGATAATGAAACCCGGAAAATCTTCCGCACATCGAACAATGGCCGAATCGATACGGCTGTCCTGGGCGCAGCCGCGATTCTAAACGGAAAAAAAAGGGCCGTACAGGAGTCAATAACCGTTTCAGAAACGCTTTCACCTGCCGTCTTTTCCTGACATAAGGGAACCTTTCCCGGGTAGGGATCATTGCCTGAAGCCGCCCAGAATATACACAAGGTCGGAAACGACCACAACGGCGGGAACGATTCACGGCTCCTTGCGGAAACGTATCGACATGGGGGGACCGGTCGGGCGTCTGGTCATCCCGGCTGCGGCCGGTTTTTGCGCGATCAATCGTGGAAAGCGATGGTCGACAACAGCGCGTTTTCCGCCTGACGCGAATCGAGGCGGGTATGCTGCACCACCACAGGCGCGTCGGACCGTATCAGCACTGCGTACTCAGTGCCCCGGGGGACCGGCTCAGGTTCCCTGAGCCCGTTTACGCGCTGGTGGAGGGTTCGCCGCGCCGGAACCGTCAACCGGTACGGCCCCACCGGTTCCCTGTCGGTGAAGTAGATAGTCAGCGAGATATGCGCATCCGTATCCGACGCATTCAGGAAACAGAGCGCCTCATGACTTTCCATCTGCGGTTCGGGTCCGTTGCTCCACTCCGGCAGGTATCCTTCAGCTATAGCCCAGACCTTGCGGCCGATGACCTCGCCGTTCATTAACGGCATTCCTTTCCGCGCTCTTTCATGCAAAGGTCCGCCACGATGCCCGCTGCCAGCGCGTAAATTAGGTGGTGACCCAGCTGAATAGACGCGCGCTTCGGGTCGATTTTCGTCTGCGAGCCGGTCATGGACGGAATGACGTACATCGCGATCGTCTGCGTCATGATTCCATGAAAAAGCGAGGCGACGAGCCCTCCGCATCCGATCAGGACCATGAAGGAGCGGGCCAATCCGAGTACCGATCCATAGGTCCAGTGCACCAGGTCCGAGAGGAAAGCCTTTTTCTCCGGCAGCGACGTCGTGATGCCGAGCACCTTCTCGACAGCCTCCGCCTTGAAAAGGTCGGGACCTTCCTGACCCTCTTTTTTCTTCTGATAGTTCATCGATGCCGTGAGCGCCGCGGTTCCGGCTGCGCCCGCGAGCAGTCCCGAGCCGATCGCAGTCGCGACCGGGCCCAGTACCGGAATTCCCCGAGTACCCATAACTCCTCCTTATCGATATCCGATGTGCAATGCCTGCGCGATCACCTCCGAGAGATGCAGCGCGTTTCGTCCGCCGAAATCACGGATCTGGGTACGGCAGCTGAATCCGTCGGCAATGACCAGGGTCTCGTGATCGGACGACTTGACTGCCGGAATCAGGTGTCTTTCGGCTATCTTTTTCGACCACTCGTAGTGCTCCGCCTCGAATCCGAACGAACCCGCCATCACGCAGCCGGTCGTCCGTACACTCCGCAATTTCCATTCCCTGCGGTAAAGTGGTGCAGTCGCGGAGACGCCGTGTATTCCTTTCCCCAGTATCCTGAAACGTGATTCGCGCGTTTCATCCCCGGAGGGCCTGTTCCCGATTCCGGTAAACGGATTTCAGGATTCAAGGAAAGACCGCGACAGTGATGTGTTCCTTCACTTCGGAAAGGGTTCGCCCCGGCTTGTCGGTATCACAGGGGTCAATAAATCCGGAGCTATCGGGACATCACCCTCACAAAACGGATACTCTGACCCGCGGAATGATTCTTGCTATGCGTCTCGATCGATTTCCTCCGATGGTATGTTTATTCAATTTTCCACAAAGGAGCGGCAATGGAACAAACCGCAATCAGAAGCAACCGGACTCTACAGTTGTTCGAGACCGGGTCGTTCGCAGAGAGCGTCATTGGCGCTGGGGCTCTCACCGTGGCGGTGGTGGCGCTCGCCGGCATCTATCCCCGGATGCTACTCTCGGTAGCGACCATCGCTATAGGAGCCTCGCTGCTGGTCGGAGGCGGGGCGATCTCCGCGCGCATGAAGGAGTTCATCTACGAGAACCGTGCCGAAAGCTCTTCGGTCGAAGTCGGAACCGGTATCACTGCGGAAGTGTTGGGCGGAATCGGGGGAATCGGTCTCGGGGTCCTCGCGTTGCTCGGTATTCTTCCGATGATGCTGGCCGCGGTGGCCGCGATAGTATACGGCGGCACACTCCTGTCGAGCAGCGGAATGGTTTCCCGGCTCAACCGTGCGGCGATCGACCTCGGCCGAGAGAGCGAATTTGTCAAGAAGGTCTCCCGGGAGGCCGTCAGCGCTTCCGCAGGTGTCCAGTTGATGATAGGACTAGGTGCGATCACTCTGGGCATTCTGGCTCTTCTGGGTATCAATCAGCTGGTCCTCCTGCTGATCGCGATGCTTGGGCTCGGGGCATCGGAACTGCTCAGCGGTTCAGCGATCGGCAACCGGTTCATGAGCGTGCTGGAGCGGTAAAGGAGCAAAAATTACTGCCCCCCGGTTGCCTCATCGGGAACCGGACCTCCTGAGGTACGCGCCGATCGCGGGAGCCGGAATCTATTGCGGGGTGCTGGAAAAAAAACAAGCGGTCTGTTCGCGGATTCCGGAAAGAGTGTGGCGGTTTCAGGAAAGGATCCTGCCCATTACCTGCCTTGAAAAGAGTCTTAATGGAATCCCTTTGGGATTTTTACTGACCACGGCTTTTAGCCGTGGTAGTTGATTCACGATACCATCCGGAATCGGACCATCACGGCCGGATGCGGCGGTCCCTGTGCGTACGATGTCCTGGGTTTAAAATGGACTCGCGGGGGATCTACAGGAGTCACATTCTTAGACCCCTAAGAGCGACATCAATTCGTCTTCCCTTTCGAAATCGGGAAACCACCGGTCGCATCTGCCCCGGAGTTTTTCCCCGATGCCGATGAATGTCCAGCCGAGTCTTTCACAGGCGTCGCGATCCCAGAGGCCGTCGCCCACATAAAAGAGGCGGCCGAACGGCCCGGTCATTCTCGCCAGGCAGTGCTCCATGATAGTATGCCTCTCCTCCGCGTCATCGCTGCTGCTCAGGGGAATGGTATCGATGTCGAATCCGGCGGAGGCAAGTTTCATCCGGGCGGTGACTTCCCAACCGCCCGTGGCGATCCCCACGGAAAAGGCGGGATGCCGCCGGAGCCGGTTCATGAAGCCTTGAGCACCGGGGACCGGTTCGCAACGGCCGCCACGGTCGAGATAATCCTGTAAAAGGGAACCGAAACGTTGCCGGACGGCCAGAATGATATCTGCGGAGGGAGCGGAGCCGTTTCGTTCGAGGATCTCCGAAATGACGCCCGCATCGGTAACTTTGGTGTAATGGCTCCAGTCATCCGGGATTTCCATGCACCCCAGTATCTCCCGTGCGGCTCTCACGAAGTGGTCCGCGTCGATACGTTCACTGTCGATGAGGGTGCCGTCTATATCGAAAAGAATGGCTGAGCGCATAGAATCCGGTCGCGAAGTACGTATTGGAAAATAGCACGCCGGGGTACCGTTTTTCAATATCCGCAGTGGGGAATCGAGCTTCCGGGTGAGCAGAACAAAATATGGCTGCGTACGCGTGAGCACCATACGGCAAACGGCGCTTCGCAGTAGAAGGACTCACTTTAATGCTTCACGGACCGCGTTCTCGATCTCCCGGGTGGTCGCGGCCCTGAAGATCTTGTCACGCCATAGCGAGGCTTCCGGAACCCCTTTTATATACCAGGCTGCATGTTTTTTCATCTCCCTTACGGCATGCGCCTCTCCATGCACCTCCCTGAAAAGAGCGATATGCCGTAGCGCGGTCCTTCGCCTTTCAGACCTGGGCGGATCTGCCGGTACAACACCCTTCAGCATGGTTTTTATTTCGGAAAAAAGCCATGGATTCCCCATCGCCCCCCTTCCGATCATGATTCCGTCGCATCCGGTCTCTTTTTTCATGGCTGCAGCCTCCGCCGCGTTCGTCACATCGCCGTTTCCGATAACAGGGATCTTTACCGCGGCTTTGACCGCTGAAATGCGATCCCAGAAAGAGTGCCCGGAAAAACCCATGGTCTGCGATCTGGGATGAAGCGTCACCGCTTTTGCTCCGCAGGCTTCCGCGCACCGGGCGAATTCACAATCTACCCATTGGTTTTTATGCCATCCTGAACGTAATTTTATAGTAACTGGAAGTGGGACCGCTTCGACCAGAGCCCTGACAATCCGGGAAAAACGATCGAGATCCTTGAGAAGGGACGCTCCACCGTTTTTCTTTACCACCTTCTGAACCGGGCATCCCGCGTTCAGATCGATGAAATCGGGTTGACAGAACTCCGCGACCAGCTCAGCCCCCTTTCTGAAGAGATCGGGTTCGGCACCGAACAGTTGAATACCGATCGGTCGCTCATACGAACCGAAACGGAGCAGTTCCAGAGTCGGCCTGGCGCCATGTGCCAGGGCGTCCACGCTCACCATTTCGGAAAAGACCATGTCAGCGCCGTTTTCTTTACAAATGGTTCGAAAGACCGTGTCGCTGATCCCGGCCATGGGAGCGGATGCAAGAAAATTGTCGGTAAAAATCATCGGGTAAAAATAGTAACGGGAGCGGTGAAAATCTAAGCTCAATCGAACGATTATTTTTTGATGAGATGCCGAGCGGTACAGAAAAAACAGCGCAGCGCGCCGGAGGCCTTACGCTTGAAGAACGAAAGTGACAGCCGTCCGATTCAGGTTTAAACATATCCATGCTCGCATTCCACAGGTGGATGCAACGATTAGGGGGCTACAACCATGAAAATGTTCGAGGAAATCAAGTTCGCATCGTCGCCTACGGTTCTGGCGGCATGGCCCGGGATGGGGAATGTGGGGCTCATAGCGGTCGATTATCTGCGACGCAAGCTCGAGGGCAAGGTGTTCGCGGAGATAGACATGAGTCCTTTTTTCATTCCCGATTCGATCGTGGTCAAGGACGGCATCGCCCAGTTCCCGGAAATTCCGACCAGTATTTTCTACGCGATCCACGACCCCGACCTCATCGTCTTCGAAAGCAACGCTCAGATTTCCGGGAGGGAAGGGATCATGATCATAAAGATGCTGCTCGACGTGCTCGGGCAGTTTTCGATACAGCGTATCTACACGTTCGCGGCTTTCGCACAGGCGATGTCGCACGCGAGCGATTCGGTCGCGCTGATAACCTGCAACAGCACGACTATGCTCGAAGCAAGCAGGGAGCACGGCGTCGTGCCGATGCCCGACGGGTTCATCGCCGGGCTCAACGGACTGCTGCTGGGGGTTGCCGCTTCCCGCCAGATCGACGCGGCATGTCTCCTGGGCACCATACCTTCTTACGCGTCAAATCTCAACTACCCCAAGGCTTCCGTGGAACTGGTGCACGTGATCTGCAACATCCTCGGCATCACGGTGGAAACCTCCGATCTCGAGGAAGGCGTTGCCGTGATGGACCAGCAGTTCGATATGATCGAGGAGAGGATCAAGGAGTTCATTCCCATGATGAACCGCGAGGAGGAACAGGACATGGCCGAAGTGGACGACGAACGGGTTCCCCACGTGGTCATGGAAAGAATCGAAAAGCTGTTTCAGGAAGCGGCTCACAACAGGGAAAAGGCGACGGAGCTCAAGAAGGAACTCGACCGCTGGAAGCTTTACGAACTTTACGAGAACCGGTTTCTCGATCTTTTCAAGGACAAGTGAAACATTGTATTCACGGCAGTCATCCCGGATCTTTTTTTCGATCCGACGTGTTCTGCGCACGGTAATAGACATCGATAGCCCGGCGCAGGCGCACCCCTTTATCAGCGATTTTTTTTGACAGTGCATACGAAGCGCGGCTGAAGCAAAAAACGGAATATTCTTGATAATTGATACCCCGGCCCGAGTGCCGCCGCTCCCGAAAATGTCCGTTACTTTGCCTGTCCGGCATTCAACATTAATTCCGCGAAAGGAGAACCTTATGAAAGGCAACGAGAAACTTGTCGAGATGCTCAACGACCTGCTCGCCGATGAACTGACCGCGGTCAATCAGTACATGGTCCACTCCGAAATGTGCGACAACTGGGGGTATGAAGGCCTGCACGGGAGTTTTGAAAAACGGGCGATCGTTGAGATGCGTCACGCTGAGAAGCTGATCGGCCGGATCCTCTTTCTAGAGGGCATGCCCGTTGTTTCCAGACTCAATAAAATCACGATCGGCAGCGATGTGCAGAAGATGCTCATCAACGACCACCTCCTGGAGAACGATGCGATCAGGAAATACAACGAAGCCATCCTGTTCGCCGGAGAGATCAAGGATCGTGCGACCGGTGACTTCCTGCAGGACATTCTCAACGACGAGGACGGCCATATCGACGAGATCGAGGAACTGCAGGATCAGATCGAACAGATGACGATGACGGTATTCCTCTCCACACAGGTAAGGAAATAAACGTCAATTTCACCGCCCGGACCCGCATGCGGGGATGCGGCCGGCGAAACGGCACGGATTGCACAGCCCGGATCACCCGTCGCCGGTGTTCATGCATGAACACGAAAAATGCGGCGCGCTGTCGCAATCCGGTGCTTGGCGCCGCTTTTCTCGATGCGCGGCGGTGGATCCGGGCCGGAACGAGAGATCCCGGCCACTGCCGTGGCCGGGAGGAGTTGGATGGAAAACCATGAATATGGTAATGGTGCAGGAGTACCAGTTTTCAGGCCCGTAGGGCCGTGATGTTCATAGCAAACAACCCGGCATCATGAAATTGAACCCCATCGGGGCGGTATGTTCGATTCCTTCGTTGAAGAGCGCTCGCATCGATCCGAACGGTCTGATGCCCATGCCGGTCCTGACGGACCTCTGATTTCACCTCCATTCTTCCGTGCTAAAACATATCAGCCCTACGGGCCTGAGATAACAACAGGTGGGGCGCCATACGAGGTAAGAATAGCGGGGGAAAGGTATTTTTCAAACTGAGACACTACACTTCCACCTAGTACCTGTCGTTTCATGAAGGTACAAAGTATATTTACTTAATTGCGCATTTTTCCGTGCCCACCCATCTTCCGGAGCCGGGGGGGCTCGAGCGAAGAGATGCGCGTGCGAAAGCGTTTTGTTCGAAAATGGCCTCAGGATCTCCCGGCTGCACAGTTTCTTATGATTCATCCCGTGTTTCAGGGTTTAAAGGTCATTATTGTAAAAAAATCGATCGCTAACCGAATCGGCGGGAGGAGATCCGCCCGGGTTCCACGGAATACATGAAAGGCTGCCACGAAGGTGAAACCAAATACGATACTCGCATTCATT
>CAZGVZ010000166.1:0-8387 GCA_964529145.1 uncultured Fibrobacteraceae bacterium
CTCCAGCAGCTTCAAGATAGTAGGATGCGGTTCCATTGTTGGGTTCGAATTTGAATGTCGACGGATTGTACACTTCTCCGAAAACCGAAACGGTATTGAGGTTACGGGGAACGAAAAGTTCGTCTCCGTCTTCAAGGATGAAATCCCGATAATTCTTCTTGTTTTTGAGGTCTATAACGATTCTCCCTATTGACTTACGGTTTATGGCTGCATTTTTCAGCATCATTTGCTGTTCGAGCATCATCTTAGCCTCTTCGGAGTTTTCCTTTGCGGCCAATTCAGCGGAGAGATTCATGATGTCGGTTTCAAGCTGTTGACTGTATTCCTGAATTCGCTGTTGTTCGAGTTCCCTGACCGAAACACGGGTGAACACCGCAGCATCGACGAAGGCTTTACTGGAAAAGCCCCCGGCTCTCTCGATCAACTCCCCAAGAGTTTCTCCTTCGAAAAGAACATATGTTCCCGGATAACTGAACTGTCCGCGGAGGACGACCTTGCGCTCTTTTTCCCAACCTAGTTTATTGCGAATATAGACCCGGTCAAGGCGGTTGAGTGTATAATTATGCGCTGAATCGTTTTGAAGCGCACATTCGACACAGAAATCGAGCTTGATTGTAGTGACAATATCATTTTTCTCATCTATATTCCGGCGATATAATTCCCCTCTGGTGGAGCTCGCATCGTCGCGCAGACCGCCCGCCTGAAGAATCAGATCTCTTATTCTCATGTTTTCCAGAAGTTTGAATTTTCCGGGAATGGTAACGGATCCGTCTATTTCTATATTGCGGTCGGGTTCGAAATAATCGAAGTTATAAATAATGATGAAGTCACGATTCTGCAAAAGGAGATTGTCTGTTGAAGAGGGCTGGTCCAAAGCACTTTTCAGATTAAAAGCAATAATACGGTTGAGATACCGCGGAGGGTCCTGCCGGATTATAATAGCGTAATCGAGGTAGGTTTCTGGAAGAAGGGCATTATAATCCGGAATAATATCTGATATCCGCATCCCGCTTTTGTATTCGAATTTTCCGGGTCTTATCACGTTTCCTGTCAGGTGTATTGAGTTGAAATCCTTTTCGAGTATCGGAAAAATTTTTATGATATCTCCGTCCATAACGGGAACCGGAGGGATTTCTTTTGAAATCGTGTCGATATCGATGACCGTCTGCTGTTTGTTTTCCAGAAATCTTTGGATCTGTATCTTGTTCGTCCAGGCTGCAGGGGATATGCCTCCCGCAAGCGCTATTACATTGTCAAGAGTTTCATTTTCTATGAGTTCGTAAAGAGCGCCCCTTCGCACATTCCCGGCGACTGCGACCATTCGCTTGATGACAGGGACGTGAATGACATCTCCTGCTTGAAGCCGAAAACCGGAATTGTCATCTCCGTCCAGAAGGAAATCATAGAGATCGAAGGAGGAAACAATTTTTCCGCCACGTTTCAATTTCACGTTTCGAAGCGATCCGTTTTTGCTTGGTCCGCCAGCCGCATAAAGAGCATTCGCGATATTTGAAAGAGCACTCAGGGTATAAAAGCCTGGTGTGTTTACCTCTCCCACGATGAAAATGCCTATCGTTCTCAGAGTTCCCACGGAAACGGATGCATTTACACCTTCGATCTGCTGCAGTCTATTGAGAAGATTTTCCCGCATTACCGAAAAGGGCAGTCCGGAAACCGAAACCGGACCAAGGCGTGGGATATTGATGGTGCCGTCCCTGTTGACCTTGAGCCGGTATTCCTCATTGATTCTTCCCCAGGTCATGATGATGATTTCATCGTCCACATTGATGACGTAACTCGAGGGAATGGAAATATCGTTGGCGGGGGTAAATGAAAGACGGTTTGTCTTGGAAAAAATGTCATGTCCGAAAATCTGCAATTTTTTCAGCATACTGTCCGGAAAGATCGTGTCACCCTGAAACATTTTTTCATAAATTCCGAGGGTATCGGAATCGACGGTTTCCATTTTCATCGCGCTGTCGGGATCGATTGCGATACTGTCATAGATTTCGGTCGTTTCCGGCAGCTGTGATCCTTTTTTTAATAATTTACTTAATTGATCCTGGTCCAATCGATTGAGAGATTGTTTTCCGTTCTGTAATTGTTGACGTATATTGGCCGGAATACCGGAGTCCAAACGGGAAACATTCTGCCCGAAAACTGAGACGTGGAGGAGAAGAAATGCAGATAAGATAAATTTCATTTTAGGGCCTTTTCATACATTGCAGGAAGCCTGCATCAGTGAGTTTGCTTCAATTAAGGAAAAAAGGTGACGTATTCTATTGCCTTTTACTAGCACATGACTCATTGTACCTGATAATAGGATTTGTACCAGGCAATGAATTTTTGAATTCCTTCAGCAATATTTGTTTTCGGCAAGTATCCGAGCCTTCGGATCTTTTCTATATCCGCAATGGTTGTCTTCACATCGCCCGGCTGCATCGGAAGATATTCATGTGTTGCTTTTTTACCGAGAGAACGCTCTATACAGGAAACGAAGTCAAGCAAATCCTCCGCCCTGTCGTTTCCGATATTGTAAATTTCATATTGTCTGGGTGTGTCAAGAACCCGAAGGATGCCATCAACTATATCGTCTATATATGTAAAATTCCTTTTCATGTTTCCGTTATTGAATATCTGAATCGGTTTCCCTTCGATTATTGCCCTGGTAAAAAGGAATAGCGCCATATCCGGTCTTCCCCAGGGCCCGTATACGGTGAAAAAACGAAGTCCGCTGCAGGGTATATCAAATAGATGGCTGTAGGAATACGCAGTGAGTTCGTTTGAGCGCTTGGTTGCGGCATACAATGAAATGGGATTGTCGACCGGATCGGATTCTGAAAAAGGCAGCTTTGAATTATTTCCATAAACAGAAGAAGAGGATGCATAGACGAAGTTGAGGACTTTTTTTCGTTTTGATAACTCCAGAATATTCAAAAAACCCTCGTTGTTGGATTTCTGATAGGCGAAAGGGTGTGAGAGGGAATATCGGACACCGGCCTGTGCTGCAAGATGACATACGAGCGAGATTTGCGATGACTCGAATATATCCTCGAGAGAGCCGAAATCGCAAAGATCCACTTTTTTGAAATGGAACCGATCATGATCCTGTAATTGTTTCAGCCGCGCTTCCTTGAGACATGGGTCATAATATTCATTGATATTGTCGATACCTGTCACGGATTTTCCGGTTTCAAGAAGTCTCGAACAGACATGATAGCCAATAAATCCCGCAGCTCCGGTAACAAGAATCATGGTGCACTCCAGGGAATTTTCGGTTTTTGGGAAAATTCCTGGCCACCTATGAGTTTTCCTTTCGAAAGGATAAGATGCCGATAATGATAAGGTTCTATCAGAGCGAGATCATGGGTGGCCATGAGTATGGTTGTTCCCCAGCTGTTGATTATCTGTAAGAGCTGGAAAATTTCACGGGATATGGTCTGATCGAGATTACCCGTGGGCTCGTCGGCGAGCAATACCCAGGGGTCATTGACAATGGCTCGCGCGATCGCCACCCTCTGCTGTTCACCGCCCGAGAGCTGATGGGGAAAATGAAAACATTTGTGACTTAAACCGGTTAAAGAAAGCACTTCAAAGACCTTCCTCTTGATATCATGTTCGCTTCTCCCGATGACACGGAGGGTGAATGCGACATTTTCAAAAACATTACGATCGTTCAAGAGCCTGAAATCCTGAAAAACAATGCCTAGTTTTCTTCTTAAAAATGGAAGTCTGGCCGCATTCATGCCCTTGGAATCGAATCCGCAAACGAACACTGAACCGGATGTAGGCAGCTCCTCCATGAAGATCAGCTTCAACAGCGTCGTTTTTCCGGCTCCGCTGATACCGGTGAGAAAAATAAATTCCGCTTTTTCAATCTTGAAAGAGATATCCTGAAAAACAGGAGAGGACCGTTCATATGATTTCGATACATGCGTGAAGTGAATCATCGTCACTTCTTTTGCAGAAGAAAATGAATTCGCTCGGAATGATTTTTATACCTGTGCGTCGTATAACCATCCCAGATACCAATACAATCGAAGGCGGAATTCCTGATTGCAGAATCTATTTCTTCTGCGGTGAACACTTTTTGGACATGCAGTTCGGTAGACTTCTCATAGAGACCGGAGGTTTGATCGGTTGGTGTAAATATGGTGAATTCGTTGGTTTGCAGAGATTTGGCGGGATTATAAAAACTGTGCCGGATGAGCGAAGCGGGACCATATTCCTGGTAATCATAATGATCGAAAAAATAACGGTATGAGTTTTCTTCTGTGGTCACATCGAACAGGAAAAATCCTCGTTCTTTCAGACATAATGCGACCGAAGTGAAAATTTTTTGGTAATCCTTCAATGAGAGGAGATAATTGATTCCATCGTAGAGAAATATGGCGAGATCGAAGCGCTGTTTTACCGGTAGAAACCGAGCGTCACCGCAAAAAAAGCCCAAACCCTTTTTTTGGGCTTCCCGGGCCATGCAGAAACTGTAATCCGATCCCGTGTATCGGTATCCTTTTTCGATGAGCATATTTCCCAGAATTCCGGTCCCCCCCCCCATTTCAATAATGGAGACGGTTTTTTCCGGGATATATCTGTCGATCACCTTTGAAATTAATCTGACCCACTCCCCATATTTGACGTGGTGCATGAGAGCGTCGTAATATGGTGCGAGCGCTTCATATCTCATCGCCCGTCATATCCTTATATCGATGAAGATTCGCTTACGCCATTGTGAAACCAATTCGATGAGCTTTTTCTGTGAAAGGATATCCAGCGCTTTTTTTTCAAGTAGTTGATAATCGTCTTTGAGACTCAAAACACGTTCGCTGGTTCTGTCATCCACTCTGTATATCGAAATATACTGGTTATCCTGTAACGGTGAAGTAATTAAGCCTACCGGAAGTGAGTCGATTGCCGCCCTGATATCTTGTGCCAATTCGAGAAGCGAAGTCCAGCGCATCGCACCATCGAAAGGTTTTGAAACCGGATCTTCGCTGAAGCGTCGAACTGCCGAAACAAAATCTTCCCTGCTTTTGCAGGACAGGCGAATTGAATCGATTTTGGCGGTAATCCTTTCCAATTCCTCCTGAGGCGGTTCTATTTTGATGAAAATCTGCCGTACATGTATTGTCTGATCCCGTCGGGCAAGAACATTGACGATGTGAAAACCTAATCTGGTTTCGAATGGTTCGCTGATTTGACCGGGACTCAAATTGAACGCTTTTTCCTCGAAGACCAGTTCATTGAGGGTTCCTTTCGCGATAAACCCCAGATCGCCGCCTTCGGCGGCTTCCGGACCTTCGGAAAATTCACGGGCAAGCTTTCCGAAATCTGTTCCGTTGTCAAGTCGTCGTTTTATCGAGGAAATTTTTTCATATGCCTTCTGACGGCTTTTTTCCGAAGGAGTGATCTTCAGGGAGAGTTTTGAAAGAAGCACGCTCTCTCCCATTTTAGGAAGACTGTCCCTATACTCGTCATAAAATTTTTCCACATCCTTTTTCGTGACTTTGTTTGTGAAAAGATACGCCTGTTGTACTTTCTGTTTCAGAAGCTGTTCACGGATGGCTTTACGTGCGTCAGACTTGAATTTGGCGAGCGAGATATCCTGTTGACGCTTCAATTCGGCTTCGAGGCTGTCTATCGTAAGGTTATTCTGCTCGAGCAGCATCTTTATATGATTGTTTGCCGCCATTTCGACTTCATCATCATTGATGGAAATGGTACTGTCTTTTTTTCCATGGGCAAGTAGCACTTTACCATCAATCAGTTCTTCGAGGAATTTCCTTCGGTAAGAAACGGGATCGATGGAGTCGGATTTCAGGCCGAGGCTGTTTAAACGAAGCTGCATATAGGCATTCAATTCCGAAATCAGGATGACTTCATCATTGATTACGGCTGCGATACCGTCGATTTTTTCCTCGGCACATACGAGGGTTGCTGCAAGGGCAAGAAATAGAAACGGGTACTTTTTCATGTGGATATCAAAACTCCTTGCGTTGGTGTCATTTCGATTTTTGGGTTGAATTCGCGTTGCCTGTTTTGATGAGATCGGAATTGAATTCGACAATGGTCTTGAGTCTGAGATCGGAGAGCAGCTGCTCCACGTTTTCCTTCTGGGTTTTCGCCGTGAGTTGATTGACAATATCCTCCCAGATCTCCTCCTCTTTGCAGATCCCGCCTTTCTCCTGTTTATCGAGCACACGTATCACATGGTATCCCAAATCGCTCTTTACAGGGTTCGATGTGCCGCCGGCAATGGTGGAAGCAATTGCCTGACGGATCTCCGGCTGGACATTTTCCAGTTCAATATAGGGGACGTTTGTATCCTGAGGATACGGCTGCTGGGAATATTCGGAAGCAAGCGAGAGAAAATTTTCCGAGTTCGCATTTTTACATACATACCATGCGGTACGGGAATCGGCGACAACTATCTCGAGATACTTTGCGACATCCTTTTCACGTATGAATTTTTCTTTATTAAGCTCATAATAGGTTTTGATCGAGTTCTCGTCGATGGAGGCAGACTGTTCCTGAACCGCATTTCTGTTCATGATCTCCGCCGCGAGGAGGTCTTTTTTCATTTTTTCGAGCCTGTCCTTTATTACCGGATCCCTGTCGATCTTTCTTCGGAGGGCTTCCTGATAAAGCAGTTCGGTATCGATCCATTGCTTGACGTAATTAATATTCTGCTCCCGAGTTATCTGATCGCGGTATTCGGGAGGGATACTCTGATAAAACTCATCAACCGTGAGTAAGGTTTTACCGACACGAGCGATCACGGGACCAGCAGGATTTTTTGAGCAAAGGAAAAGAAAAAATGTCAGAAAAGGCAAGGCTGCCAGGGGTAAGGATTTCATAAAGGCATTCACATTTCATTCCGTTTCAAAAGAACGGACTGGAGATGAAAAAGATCGGACGTATCCACTGAAGAAACAAGGTAAAATATCCATCGAAAAAATATATGATGGACGGCAGATAAATCCATGATGGGGAATGGGCGAAAATCTTTCACCCGAGTCGAACGATTCCCATTGCGGTGAGGCGAAGCGGTAAAGGAATAAGCCGGTTTAAAAACGCTCGATACACCCGCCCTGATATTATAGCGCTTTTTAGATGAAATCTCCACCGGACATTGTTCCTATCTTGAAAAAAATCATTCAACTAAGGTTATTTCAAAAACATTCAATCGTTTTTCGTTATTATTTCGGAAGAACAAAAAGAATGTTACAGCTTTTTTGCGATTCTTACCAACAATTCTTCGATTTCGAGAGATTGGTTGAATACATCGCCTGATTTGAGTTGGAAAGAGATGGTGACAGGTGGGGAATTGGAGGCAGTGATTTGATTGCCGGAGTTCAGGATAAAAAAACTGATGGTTTGTTTGATCCGCTCGTCATTCCCCTCGAATTGAAAGGAAATCTGTCCGGAATGCGACAGAACAATTTTGGTGATATCAAGGGATGATGCTAAAAGCTTGATTTTGATGACCAAAATGAGATTGTTCACCGGTGGTGGAAAGGGCCCATAACGATCTATCAATGATTGTTCAAATTCGGAGACCAGTTCATAATCATTTATCGAGGACAGTTCCTGGTAGAGAGAGACCCTGCTCTGCCCATCTGAAATAAATTCTGTGGGAATAAAGGCTTCAAAAGGTATTTCGAGATGAGTATCCGGTCTCTTTCCGGGTGGTACTTCTCCTTTAATTTCGTCCATAGCTTCCTTGAGAATTCTGCAATACAGCTCGAAACCCACGGCCTCTATATCACCATGCTGCTGCGTTCCCAAAATATTCCCGGCTCCACGAATTTCGAGATCACGCATGGCGATTTGGAAACCGCTGCCCAATTCCGTATATTGTTCCAACGCCTTGAGACGTTTCAGGGAAGTATCGCTCATTTCCTTGAAAGGGGGAGTGAAAAAATAGGAAAAGGCCTGTTCTGAAGATCGCCCGACCCGTCCTCTCAGTTGATACAGCTGGGATAAGCCCATTGTATCCGCACGATTTACGATGATAGTATTTACGTTGGGTATATCGAGACCATTTTCGATAATGACCGTTGAAAGTAATACATCGTATCTTCCTGCAATGAAAGCCTTCATAACGTTTTCGAGCATCTGTTCATCCATTTGACCGTGCGCTGAGACAATGCGTGCTTTTGGCACGAGCTGTTCTATCATATCCCTCAAGGAGTCGAGTGTTTTTATGCGATTGTTCACAAAATAGACCTGTCCTCCACGGTCCAGTTCATCGTCGATCGCTGTTTTGATGAGCTCTTCATGATAGGGACAGACAATGGTTTCGATGGGAAGACGGTTTTGGGGTGGAGTGGAGATGATTGAAATGTCACGGGCGCCGATAAGCGAGAGGTGCAATGTCCTGGGGA
>CAZGVZ010000167.1:0-8374 GCA_964529145.1 uncultured Fibrobacteraceae bacterium
GTCGATCCCTACCTGTCTTCCGAAAATATGGATACCGCCCTCGCGGGTGACCCCGATCAGAATCGTTTTCTGCCCCTGGTACGTCGCGCTCTGCGCTTTGGGTTTCGCGACATCGACCCCGGTCTGGCGGTTGAAGTTGGTGGTGACGATGAAAAATATCAGCAGGATGAACACCATGTCGATCAGCGGACTCATGTTGATTTCCGCAGTCTGCTCGTCCTCCTGCATCAATTCCTCGTCTAGCATGCGTTCCTTCCCTCCGCTCCGTTTTCCGTATTTGCGGACCTGGAAAAACGGAGTGCGCGATCACATCCGTCCTCGAGCAGCCTCAGGATACGGTTTTTGCGGTTATTGACGAACGTATGCAGCAGCAGACCGGGAAAGGCCACGATGAGACCGAATTCCGTAGTCAGCAGCGCGATGGAGATTCCCTCGGCGGTCAGCGCAGGATTCCCGGTTCCGAAAACGGTGATCACACGGAACGTTCTCATCATGCCCGCCACGGTTCCAAGCAGCCCGAGCAGCGGCGCCACCGAGATCCAGACCGCGATGGTCGACATGCCCCTGTGACAGCGCGCAGAGGTTTCGAGACGGAACTCTTCGGCGAGTGCCTGCCCGGTTCCCCGCATACCGGCCGGGGTAATGCGGCGGTAAAGCGGATCGAACGCGGGATCGTGAGGGAGCGCTGCGCATGGATTACGGTTCTCCAGACTCTCCAGAAAACGGAGAAAGCTCCGCCTTGATCTTTCGAGTGCCTGGAAATCCCGCAGTTTCCACAAGCCCAGCCACCATACCACACACGAGACCGCGACGATGGGCCACATTATCCAGCCACCCTGTTCCATTGTCCGCAGCATCGGTGAAAACACCTTACACCTCCGGATGGAGCCGGTTGATGATCCTCATGACACCGAGATGCAGTTCGGCGATGATATCGTTCTTGCGGTTACGCAGGTAATTATGGATCAGCATGACCGGAACCGCGATGATGAGCCCGACCTCCGTGGTGATCAGCGCCTCCGATATCCCTTCCGCGAGCAGTTTGGGATCTCCCGTTCCGAAACGCGTGATGACATCGAAGAGTCGGATCATGCCTGTGACCGTACCCAGAAGCCCGAGCAGCGGAGCGATACCCGCTATGACAGCGAGCGTGTTGAGATGGGAGCCGAGCCGTGAACTCTCTCTTGAGAGCACTTCCCTGGCAGCGGTTTCAGCTCCCTTCCTGGATGACGGAGCTATACATGCCGCCGCGGCAGCCGCGGCGGGCCCCCTGCTCTTGTCGCACAACGCTGCCGCCTCGTTCTTTTCACCCCGTTCGAAGAGCGATACCACCCTGAAGAAAAGCTTCCGTGCGGAGGAGCGGAGTCCGAAGAAATGCGTCAGCTTGAGAAGGACGATAACGAGCGCCCAGATCGGTAAAAGCCCCAGCGGCACCATTACGGGGCCTCCCGCACGGATGAACCTCAGAATTTTCACACGGAGAGTTTCGGATTTTCCCGAGACCAGCACCCCGGAAACATCGCTTTGCATGATATCCATCATGACGCATCCCTCGACCCGTCCCTGCGCGACCCAATTTCCAAAACGTTCGGAAATCCATTGCAGGAGTCCGGGATTCTCGACGCGACGGATACGGTACCGGCCGGTGCCTTCCCTGCCGCTTTGCCCGATCACGTATACGCCGCCCTCCTCCGACATGGCATAGCCGAACACCGACCCGAAACGCGTCACGGTCATCGGTCTGGCCTCCTCTCCCTCGGGCAGGAGTGTGCTTTTGCCTGAGCCGAGCAGTTTCCCGCTCCTGAGAGTGTTCAAACCGTACTTGGCGAACGCCTGGACAACAGCGCAGGGATCATTGCCTTTCCCGAAACCGCTCCTGAGTTCCTTGAAAGAGAGCCATGCGCTGTCGATGTCGGAGGGAAAGAGGGCCGGAATCGACTGTGCCTCCCTGTCCATGATTTCGTTGAGCACCGTAGCGATATAGCGGAACTCCTGCCGCCGGTCATCCTCGGTTTTCCGGATGGTCTCGATCTCTCTCTCGAGTGCGAATCCTTCTTCACGTTGGTTCACCTCGGCATTGAAGAGTTTCTCCTGCTCCTCGGCGAAACGGTTGGCCTCTTCCTTGTCGGTCTCACGCAGTTCCACCGCTTCCCGTCGCGCCTTCCATCGCTCGGCGATTTCATGCTGAAGCGAATCGCGGGTTCCGGCAAGCCGGTGTCGAAGCTCCGACAGGACCGCCTCCCTTTCGTCGATCTGTGGTATGCGCTTTGCCGCGGTTGAGGAAAGGGCAGTGAGCATCACGAAAAAAACGATTCTCCTCATTGCGGCTCTCCGGCGTTTCCAAGGGGAAGATCCACGAGCTGCGGGACGGTTTTCCCCTCCCGCATCCGTACCGCCGAGAGAATGGAAGCGGCTTCCTCCCGGCTTTTCAGGGGATTCCAGACCGGAAGCCCGGTACCCGGATCGTTGCCATGCCACCGGTATCCTCTCTCACCCTTCATGTCCACCACCGCCTCGAAAAATCCCCCGATTCGAAGGCGGAACACCGTGCCCCGCAGTTCCGCGACGGGCGAAGTGCCTTCAACCACCTGAATATCCTGCCCGAGGGTTCGGATGTCCTGAACGATGCGTGTCAGTCGATGGAGCGCCTCGACGTTGTCGACCGATTTTCCATCGATTTCCCCGAGGAGATGATTGATAGGTCCGAAGTATTGTTCCTGAATGAGTGGAGGAAAACCTTTGACCTCGTCGCGAAGCTCCGAAACCGTTTTCCGGATGACCGTACGCAGACGCTCCTGCCGAAGTTGCAGTTCCCGTACCGAGTTTTGAGCCGATGAAAGGATCACCCTCAGCGAGTCGTTACGGGAGCGCGCCTGCTGCACACGATTTCTCAGCGAATCGGACCGTGCGGCAATTCTCTCGAACCGTTTACCGGTGCGCTCCCTGTACGCTTCGGTCTCCGCTTTCTCCCTGGCGACCTGTTTCGCTTCCTCCCTGCGCTGGGACTGGACCCGCTCGATCTCCTGCCTCAAGCGTCCGATCTCCAGGTCGATCTGGTCACGGGGCGCGGCGATCGCCGCGGCGAACGGTACGAATGCAATGACTACAAGCGGTATTCGACTGAAAAGCACCTCAGTTCTCCCTGCAAAAATTACCGGTTAAGGCTTTCCCGAAAGATAAAAACTAATTCCGAGGCCGCGGAGGTTTCAATGGAAAACAGGACGCTTATCGTGATGTTCAAGATCGATCCTCCCCGAGTTCCGATGGAAAGTACGGTTTCCTGACGGACAATACCTGTCGACAAGCTCTGCCGAAGTCTCCCGGCGTGAACGAAATAATTTTTTTTCTTACGGTTGGATTACTATTTTATGACTCCGGCTGCGATCTCCCCGGAATCGTCACCACCGAGCCCACGACATCCGCAGCCGTGCCGTAGAGAGAGGCTGATGCGTATGGTTGATTTCTCAGTTAATGCAAAAGGCATGCGTTCTTCGGAGATCCGGAGGCTCATGCAGCTGGCCGCGGACCCCTCGGTCATCTCGTTCGCCGGCGGTATGCCGGCCAACGATCTGCTTCCCACCGAGGTGGTCGACGATCTCTATGCCCGCCTTCCGCGCGCCGGCAAGCAGGCCGCGCTGCAGTACGGTCCCACGGGCGGATACCCGCCGCTTCTGGGCGGGCTCAGGAAGTATCTCGAATCCAGAGGAGTGCCGCTGGAAAAGCAGGGACTCATCATCACCACCGGCGCCCAGCAGGCGATCAACCTTCTGGCCAAGGTATTCATCGATCCGGGCGATCTGGTGGTGACCGAATATCCCGGTTTCATCGGCGCCATCGCGGCATTCAAATCCTACGGGGCCAATCTCTCCTCGGTTCCCCTTGACGAGGACGGAATCGTGATCGAGCAGCTGGAAAAGGAGATCGAGGCGCGGGCTTCACAGATCAAAATGATCTATCTAACCCCGTTCTTCCACAATCCGGCGGGAATAATCTACAGCGAGGAACGGAAAAAGAAGCTTTTGACGCTTCTTTCCGGCCATCCGTTCATCCTTGTCGAGGACGATCCCTACGGGGAGCTCTATTTTGACGAAAGCGATAAACCTCTCACCGTGCCTCTCAAGACTCTGGGCCGCGGGCAACTCCCCATCTGTTACGTGGGGACCTTCGCGAAAATCTTCGGACCCGGCCTTCGCCTCGGATGGCTGCTGGCGCCTGAGGCCATAGTGGAGAAATGTGAACTCGCAAAGCAGTCAATGGACGCGTGCAGCTCTACCTTCACGCAGGTGCTGGCCTCGGAATACCTCGCGGAGGGCAGGCTCGAGCCGTACCTTTCCTCGGTGCGACCGGTTTACGCACGGCGTGCCCGCGCCATGCTCGACGCGCTGGAACGCTTCATGCCCGAAGGAGTTACCTGGACCAGGCCCAAAGGCGGTTTCTATGTCTGGGTCACGCTGCCGCCGGCCATGAACGCGACGGACATCCTCAACCGCTCGATCACCGGCGGAGCCGCGTTCGTCATCGGCAGCGCTTTCGATCCGCATGGAGTGAGGAACAATTCCCTGCGTCTCGCTTTTTCCTACACACCCGAGGAGCGGATCGAAAAGGGTATCGGCGTCATCGCTGACGCGATCAAGGCCGTCATGTAAAGGGTGCCAGGCCAGCACGGGCCGGTGTACCGAAACCGGCCGCACCCATGTCTTTCAATTGCCTTCCGGAAACCCGCGATCCGGCATGCCCCGCGTTCCCCTACTTTACACGTATTCTCGTGCAGTTGCCGGGACGGCGCTGCAGGTAAAGTCCGGGAACGAAGCGTCCGGCCCGGATCTTCCCGTTTCCGGAAATGAGCCTTCCGGAGCAGTCGAAAAGCCGCATGTCGACGTTTTCGGAAAACGTGTACGATCGCCTGTTCTGAGGCGAAACCGCGACCGTGCAGTTCCCTCCGCCCTCGGAAATCAGGAAATCGTCGAAGGCAATATCCATGCTGTCAAGACAGAACAGGCCTGCGCCGGTCACAGTGAAATCGATTTCCGCCAGCCGCGTGAGTGTATCCCCGTTAGCGACGAAGATATACTCTGAGGCCCCCTCCTTCCGGACGACTTCCAGCGTGTCGAGGTAATAGGTCGTGTCCCCGGTCGAGGAGACGAACGGGTCGCCCTTGATGCCCGCGCCGGCCTCCTGGGTGTAGGATTCTCCGGGGGAAAACACGGCGTACCTCCCTGATCCGTCGATGCCGAACCCGGTCAGAGGGACGAATTCGGCAGCGGTTCCGCAAAGAAACAGTCCATAGAGATTTACCGTACTCCCTCCACGATGGCTCACCACCACTCTCATCACGAACCGGTCGAGTCCGATGTTTACGAACTGATAAACGTCCTGTCCGGAACCGGTGGTGATCCGCAGAGAATTCTTATCGATGCGGACCGGCGCCGACTGATCGCCGAACCGGTCCCACCCGAGCAGATCTTCGTCTTCAAAGCTGTCGGAAAAACAACTTGGGGGAGCTCCCTCCTCGAAGGTATCGGAAAGGACGATGTCATCGAACACCGCGGTGGTTTTCGGCGCGACCAGAAGGCCTATGTCTCCTTTGGAGTACCCGTCGTCGGTAAAGGTCGCGGTGAAATGTCCGTTGCAGAAAACGTTGAACCTGTCATCCTTCTTGCTCACTTTCAGCACATTGGTGCCCATGGTGAGATAGGTGCCCGCGACCGAGTGCAACATTGTTCCGGAGCCCTGTGAACTCATTCTCGTGATCGATATCTGCCTGTTCTCCCTTATGGCGATGTAGTATCCTCCCATCTTGCCGCCAGCTTCCAGACAGATGGCGAAACCGGCACCCATGGTCGCGGGATCGTCAAGAGTGATCTTGCCGCTCAGGGTGAAGGTGGAAGAGCGTTCGGCCTCGGAAAACGAGTGCCGCACCATACCGAGGTACTCTTCGCTGCCGTTGACGATCGAGCAGGCCTGGTCCTTGAACTGCATAGTGACTCCCTCGCTCTTCTCGGGCCACGCGAGATTCGAGGAAGCCTCGTTCGAGAAATCATCTGAAAAAGCGGCCAATGCCGCGGATACGGAAAACGTTGAAATCAATCCGGCCAGCGCGATAATGCGTCTTTTCATGCACCCTCCCTGAAGGAATTTTGTCCGCTGTCGTGCGTACCGCTAATATAATTATACCGAATTCGGACCATATATTCATCTTGTGATCACCTCGTGATCTTCGGGCGCTCCCCGAGGCCGCCCGGAAGGCCGTAACGGGGTGATCACTCTTCGACCGGAGTGAACCGGATTTCGGCACTGTGTGCGAACGGGACCCCGAACGCGCTGCAGGCCGTAGTATCGAGCGTGACTCCGTACGTGATACCATCGGCGAATCTTCCGGGTTCTTCGATACAATCCTCGGATTCACGTGATATGCAAAGTGAAATATACAGGGTGTTGCCGCCCGCCCACCACAAGGAGCCGATCGAGGCCGACCCATCGCTGGAATACGTTTCCAGAGCGTCAGCGCAGCTCACCGCGTCCATCGGATGACTGAAGGAGATCCTGATGTCGAAAAATCTCTCTTCCGCGGATGAATCGATCCCGTCTCCCGCAATCGAAGGTATGTACGTTTCCATGATATACGGCCGGTCCGCTGGATCCCGGTACCCGCAAGTATGGGGTGTCCAATGAGTCGCGGGAAGCTTCGGATCGATGTGGAGCTCCGCGTTGCATCCCGGATCGATCTTGAAACCGGGAAACGACATACGGGAGCTGTCTTCCAGATAGAGAACCAGATCAAGTCTTTCTCCGGCCGGAACGTTCATGAGGAGCAGTTCACGATTTTGATCGACTTTCTGGTAACATCCCGTGCCGAAAATCCCGATCGCCTGTACCGAAACCGGAAGGGAATCATGCCCATAGGACCTGACCCTGATCGTGGCTGGAGTCTCAAGGTAAAGCTGCGCTTCACCGATTTGCCAGGGTACCTGTTCGATATACAGAATTGCACGGAGGTCCAGATAATTTGCGACAAGAGCGTACGACCCGGGATACACCGTATCGAAGCGAAAACTCCCGTCAACTCCGGAATAGGTCGTATCGAAGAAGACCGGTCGCACGGTAAATGAGATTTCGCCATCTCTGTTGACCGGGGGAGCATGGGTCACCCCGATCGGATCCGTAGCCCTTTTTGAAAGAATGATCATGGAATTCGAAGCCGGCACTCCCTTTTCCCTGTATACAGTGCCGACGAGCGGATTTCCGACATCCGCGCCCCCGCCTCCGGCGCATCCTGCGACCGAGAGTAGTGTGAAACCGATAACCAGCACGGCCCCGGCACTGCGAAACGGCTTCATGAGTGCTCCCTCTCCACGACAGGATGGTTCGTGCGCTCGGGGATCACGAGCGGAAAAAACTGGAAATTGAGCTGGTATACCTGGTCCGCGGTCGCGCTGTTGGACGCTATGGAGAGCAGCTTTTTCCTGAATTCACGCAACAGGGTCTTGATATGGAGTACATCCCTCCTGGAAATCCTCAGAAGCGTCCCGCTGATCTCACGCTCGTCACTCGGAAACCGGGTTATAGCTTCGGACGCCCGCTGGATCATCTGACGGTGAAACTCGGCCGCTTTGACGGAGTGGACCTGATTGTTGGTGGCGATGATATGATCGGCGGAGTGCAGTTTCCCTTCCTTCATGTCGATCAGGCCGAGCTTTTTGAGTAGCTGAAGCGACTGGGAAGCTTCGAAAGAGCTGATTTCAGGGCAGAGCGCCTTCGAAATCCATGTAGCGCTGTTCCTGAAATCGGGCAGCTCGACGATTTCCCGTATGGCCAGATGGTACCATTTAGCCAGGACCTCGAACCTTTCCTCCGCGAGCAGCGAGGGATTTTCGGCCCGTTTGAGCTCCATAAGCTCCTTGAGATATTTCTCCTGTTCGGCGAGGGACACGCTCTGGTTGAACAGGACGAGCGTCAGGAAATAATGGCGGGAGATTCCCTCGATTTTCAGGGCGGCGGCGAACCTGTTCGCGGCTTCCAGGCTGAGATTCCGCTTGCCGTCAATGACATGCTTCAGGGCGGTGGGTGATTTGAACCCGGCTTTCTGAACGATATAGCGATGGGAGAAAACCGGGGATCGCCGACGGTGGAAGGCGACAAGATCGCGCAGGTACTCCCGGTAATCGTAATAAGTGAAAATCACCGGTATCGCAGGCGTGGAGTTTTCGGGTTCCATACAGATAGTATACTCAATTATTCCGTTCCGCTCAAATGTCCGGGAAAAAGTTGTATTCTGACGGAATACAGCGGATCAGCTACCACGTCTAAAAGCCGTGGTCCGGCTTGAGCGGGCCAAGCGGTATAACGGAAACAGTGCGAAGCACTGGACTCCTTA
>CAZGVZ010000168.1:0-936 GCA_964529145.1 uncultured Fibrobacteraceae bacterium
TGCCATTCTTGAAGCGTAAGGAGTCCAGTGCTTCGCACTGTTTCCGTTATACCGCCTGGCCCGCTCAAGCCGGACCACGGCTTTTAGCCGTGGTAGTTGATTCCTGTTTGTCCCGGTCGGCGAAATGGGGATTGGCACAGGAAGTACACCCCCGGGTAGTGCGGCGGGAAAAGCTCGACCGTTTATGACGCACAAACGGGAAAACCGGGCTTTTCAGCCGCTTGCCTCGGGGGTGTCGTCTCCTGCGTTGAGCGATTCCCCTTCGCGGTGTGATGGAAGCAGCCGGCGAATATACCGCTGCAAAAATGCTCACCATACCTGTCCGGGTATGTCTGCGCTCGTTGCATGCCATCATCGCTCAAAATCTTTCCTTTCATGGGAAGAATCGCTCAACTCAGGTTCCGTTTACGTGCCGAAACGGACGAAAACGAGATCGACTATAGTTAGATTTTTCGAAAGGCGGAAAATGGAAATCATGCGTCAAGACCTTTCATTCATTGCGCTCGCGTCAATGATCAGGCCGGCTTTTATCCTCCTGATCGCCTCCGCGGTTTCATTTTCCCATGGTCAGGTCGCCATTTCCGGAACCGTGCAGGACAGCCGTACGAAGGCTCCGGTGCCGGGTGCTCACCTCGAACTTACCGTTTCCGACCTCGTCGCCACCGCCGATGCGGAAGGCAAATTCATCATTACCGGGAGTCCGCCGCTACGGACGGAAGGCGGACGCAACGCCCCGGTTCCACGGATAGACCCGGGACCGATGCGGTACCGGCACGATGCCGAAGGACCCGTCCTTATCCGCGTTTTCGACCTGTCCGGGAACCGTCGCTCGGTGATATTTTCCGGAATGCTCGCCGCCGGCTCCTGGCATGTCGTTCCACCGCGGCTTTCACCGGGCATGTATTTCTGCACGTTCGAGACACCGGAGTCACGCCG
>CAZGVZ010000168.1:946-7044 GCA_964529145.1 uncultured Fibrobacteraceae bacterium
CGAGATGTTCGACCGGCTGCAGCGCCTCATTCCCGTGCCAGAGGAACACCGCGATCAGCTCTTCAGCCACCTCGCCAGCGTGACCCGCGGTGTGTTCTACGGCATCGGCCTCACGGCGCTGGTGCAGGGTGTGCTCGTGGGTGGTGCCGATCGCGCCGTGCACCTGGTGCGCGTTGCGAACCGCGATTCGGATCGGTATGCCGCTCGGAAACGCAGGGACGACTCCGTTCCGATCGATTCGTTGCGGGTGACGAAGGCCGGATACCGGCAGGCGGTGATTCCGATCGATGCTTACGTATTGACCGATATGACCGTTCTCCTCGACGATAGCGCCTCATTGGATTACGACGATGCGACGATAGTTCCCGATCCCTCATGGACGTGCTACATGCCCGAAGGGATTCCGCCCCCGACGAGCGGTGACGCGGTATTTCGCATTGCACTCCGATACAGCGCCATCCATGATGTCGGAATCACCAGGTTCGGTCACCGGCGTCAGCTCGATATCGAAAGCGGGACCATCACCGGAGACCGCATCGAGGGAACAGTCCTCACCGGAGGCCTTGACTATGAATTGATTCTGTCGAACGGGTCCATCGAACTTGAACAGATCGTCATTCTTCGTGCCGAGAACTCCCACATCCTGATGCGCAATGCCGGAGTGGCTCCATCCGGCACCGGGCGGGTGAGATTGGTACTCGACTTCGAAGCCCCGAATTCAAGTCCGTTCACCTGGCTTCATACAGGGAAATTCGTCGCCGAACGGGTTGTGGATTCTGCGGAAAAGACGGTTATACTTGACGTATATGATGTTTCCGGGGCGGTGCCGGCGGAATCGCGCGTCCAGATCAGGGATCCGGCCGGCGTGCCCAATCAGACCTGGGAGTGTCTGAAACTGACTGGAACCCAGGGAGCTACCGTGTTTACCGAAAACGTGACGCTCGGATCCTCCATCTCCATCGGCGCGAGCAAGCGCGGCTCACGAAACATCATTCCGATCACCGGCGGCACCACGAGCGGACGCGTGAAGGGAAAGATACTCCCCGGGGGGGCGGACTACCAGCTCGGAGGACTTGACGCAAGATATACCCTGGCTCCTGACGACGGCGAATTCATAATCGTCAGAAACTGTGGTTCGGGAGCTCTCGTCCCGGTTTTCGAGGCGCGTGCGGACGGGCCTTACGCGTTTCTCAACGAAGATAAATACCTGAGCTCCGGTCCGGGAAAGGGGAGCGGGGGAGTCACGATCACCTTTTATGAGCGGAAATGAGAATCGTCCGGGCATGTACACCGATTGCGGATTTCGTCATGAGCCGTCCTCCGCGACTCTTCACTCCCCCTCCCATAGAAGGGCGCGGAGCGACGGCATCATTCATCGATCCCGGAAGATAACCAGGGAGAAACATACGATGCGCTTCATTCTCGGCATAGGAGTCCTGTGCCTGTGGATTTTTCCTGCGGGCGCGGAATGGAGCCGTACAAAAGGGCCCGAGGGAGGAAACATCCATGCATTGTCGGTGAGCGGCGGTAGTATCTTCGCGGGCACCGCCGGCGGCGTGTTCCATTCCGTCAATAATGGGGCGAGCTGGCGCCCGGTCAATTCGGGAATTACACATCAGGATGTCCAGTCGATCGCGGTGATCGGCAACGTGATTCTCGCGGGCACGTATGGCGGCGTTTTCCTTTCGACCAATAATGGAACAAGCTGGAAGAAAGCGGACTCAGGGCTCACGAATCCCGGGGTCTACTCACTGGCGGTCTGCGGAAGCACGGTTTATGCGGCGACAAACGGGAGCGGCGCGTACATGAGCACCGATACCTGCGCCAGCTGGACCAGGGCGGATTCCGGCATGGAACATATGATGATCCAGTCCTTCGCGTCGGTCGGAGGCACGGTCTTCGCAGGGACCAATCGCGGTATTTTTTTGACTAACAATAATGGGTCGAGCTGGACACGGGTCGATTCCGGCCTCACCAGTCCCGATATCAGATCTCTTGCCGTTAGCGGCGACACGCTTTTCGCGGGGACCATGCATGGCGGCGTTTGGCGGCGGCCACTTTCTGAAATGGATGGAACGGGAAAGATACATACGCGACGGGGAATAACGGATTGGAAACCTTTTTCGGTTGGTGCCCTGAAACGTGCCGGTTCCAGCGTCGATGTCGAATTCACTGTTCCTCGTCCGCAACGGGTGGCAGTTTCGGTTTTCGATCCGGCAGGAAGGGCTGTATTGACTCTTGTCGATACATGGCTCTCCGCCGGAACCCACCGGTATCTCTGGAACACTCAGTCTTTCCCGCAAGGCTGCTATGCGATCAGGCTTAAAGCAGGTGAAAACGTCTGTATGAAAATAGTCCAGATTGTCCGTTGATGGTTCTTTCTATACGGCTGGCGAAGGAAAGATGGTGCGGAATTAGAAGATCGATATGGTAGGGTTTCTAAAGGGGCTCAACGTTCCATGTATTCAAAATGGATACGGAATATTTTTTCCCCGTTGCCGTATGCCGTTCTTATCCCTATATTCATTTGTAAGAAATATAGGGTATCTCCAAAAATTCATTTTTTTAATCCACCCGGCTGCAAAGGCTGCAGGTCTCGTTGTATTTGGCGGCCATATTTTCAATAATATGACCTTTACTCATGCGTGTAGCCCGCACCCATTTCGCTCGGGCTCGTTGAATATAGAGGTGCCATAAGAAAGTCTCATGATTGACGGCACTGAAAATATATGACGGAGACGTCATCAGAAGAATCGGATAAACCGACCCAGATTCTTGGGACGATCCGCGATTTTGAGAGATAAAAAGACTTTCCGGTTGTTCCTTACGAGATGGGTTTTCGGTTTGGTTAATCCCCGGACCTAAGCGATGGGGGAAAACCGATCGCCGGCGAGAAAAATGAAAGAATGAGGAGGTATACTATGTCCCTGCGTATTATGTCCTGCATCTTTGGTATCGGATTGGCTCTGACAGCCAACTCTCAGACGATCGATATACGCGGCAAGGTTTCGAATCAGGCCGGGAGTCCCATTGCCGGCGCGATCGTCACGCTCGCAGGCCGGGGAATGAAAGATACGACCGAAAGCGACGGCGAATATTCACTTTCGACGAAGACTTCATCAAGAAAAACATTGGCCCGGCTCACAAGGCTATGGTGTATCGTAATCAATAACAGGTACAAGAATGGGTGCTGATGCTCATGATACATATGTCGAGAAAAACTGCGTTTATGTGTGGTATCCTTGCGTTGTCGAGCGCACAAAAATACGCTCAAGACCCTGATTTCATATATACCTTTGCTTCGGACAATCCAATATGTGCGGAGCGGGGTAACAGAAAGCAATCGCGCCATTGGAAGGCGCTATGCGGAGAAAATGCTCACCCTGCTTGGACCGTTTGCCTCACTCGATGCAAAGATACTTTCTTTGTCCGGCAACCGCGGAACTTATCAAACCGGCATGGTTACCGTCACCGCAGATGGGGTGCGGCTCACATCGAAAGGTGATTTCAGTTACAGGATTGTTGACTCCTTCGGGGCGCTTGTCGAAGCGGGTCAAGGCAGGAGTGTCCTGACGGCAGGAACCGGTTTTTCTCCCGGTTTGTATTTCATCTCAGTAGTAAATAAAACGGGTCTCTTTACGGAAAAATTCATCAAAGGACATTGAACGAAAACGTGTCGCATGCATGAAAAGGTATTGTATGTCTGAAATTCGTTCCTTGAAACGGAGGGTGTTTCCCCGCCGAATTGTTCTGACGATGTTGTTAGATCTGTCTCTCGTTTCAACGAATTACGGTGCGAGAAAACCCTGATCGACTATTTCCTTCCAATGCCTGTTTTAAAGCCATATATGGAACGAATGCAACCGCACCGGAAATATCTGTATCCAGATTGGATACGTGCAACTGGTCATTGTGACATTTCCCTAGGGATAGCATGTATCACCACGGTATATGACGCTGTCATGTCTGTCGCTATAGTATACCGGATATTCCTGTACGCTGCGGAAAACCGGACGACATGCACACCCGTCGTTTCCCATGTATTCAAAATGGATACGGATTGTTCCCGCCCCCGTTGCCGCCTGATGTTTTCGTCCCTATATTTCTGATGAAAAACGGACCGAGGCGACAGGTTTCTTTCCTCTCGTTGAATCGAGATGCAAGTAATCAGTATAGGAAACTCTATGAATCATCACAGTATGATTCACCACAACAGTGATCTCGCTGCAGGCGATAGTTTTCGCACAGAACAAGACCATTCTGCAGGGAGTTTTATGGAAGAAAACGTGGGAACCGCTCGAATTATGAAGTACCTGGTAATCTGCGTTATTGCATTTCCCGCCATGGAAGTGCAGTCGAGATGGCTGACCATTCACAATGATTTCAACCAGTTCGACCTGGATGGAAATCCGATTCGAACCCGGAGCGGGTGCCTGTGTAAATTCAACGAGACCTATTACTGGTATGGTTGCGATCAGGCCATGACCAATCAAACCTGTTACTCCTCAACGGATCTGCAGCATTGGAAGAACGAGGGCGTCATGCTCGAAGCTTCCCGGGGTACAAACAGGATGGATGTCGTGTACAATGATTCGACTGAAACCTATGTCATGGTTTTAAAATGGGAAACCGGTGACTGGTGCAGCAGAGGCATCGCGACGAGCCCGAGTCCCACCGGACCGTACACGAAACTGTTCGACAGTCTCGTGTACGGCATAAAGACAGGCGACATTTCCGTATTCAAGGACGATGACGGAAAAGCTTACTATCTGTATGAATTGAACGACAATAGAAATGGAAGTGATAATTATAGCCTTGGTTTTTCACTCATGACGCCGGATTACCTCGGCCTGGAAAAAAGGATGCAGCAATGGAGCAACAGCGATCGCGAGGCATCGCTGATGATGAAGGACCATGGGGTGTATTATTATATGACATCAAAGATGCTGTGGATCACCTCGACGGAAACACAATATTTCACCGCTCCCGACATAGGCGGCCCATGGACGACAAGATTGGTACCTGTTATAGCTCCCGGGAACACGGCGAAGAATTCCTGGGATACGCAATGTGATTTCGTATTCCCTTTCAAAGGTATCGAGGATACCGTTCAGATGTATTGCGGTGATCGCTGGGAGCGGCCCGACCCGGCAAGAGGAGGAGATTATGTATGGCTGCCCATCACCTTTTCTCCCAGGGACTCGGTGATCATCGATTATTATCAGGATTGGGAAGTGGAGCCCGACCTAGGGCTATGGAGACCTCTTGACTTGAATCGGAATCTGGCGATGCATAAAACCGCTGCGGCATCGTCGACGAGCGGTTCCAATATTCCAAACAACGTCACAGATTCCTCAACCTGGCGTAATTATCTGAACACCAGATGGGTAAGCGCGTCGAGCGATCCGCAATGGATAATGGTCGATCTCGGTTCTCCGATGCAGGTCAACAGGGTAATACTCAAATGGGACTCGGCATACGCCAAATCCTTCAGGGTTCAGGCGGCGACCGATACATCATCGTGGACGGACGTTTACACTACCTCCACTACCGGAGCGCGCTCCGTGACCGATGAGACATTCCCCGCTGTAACCGCCCGGTATGTGAGAATGTACGGAACAGAGAGAGGCAATTCGTCCGGAGGATATTCATTGTTCGACTTCATGGTTCTAAACGATTCGGTGCCGCCCACTGCAGCAATGCAGGAGCCGGAAGAACCGTCCCCTGCATGCGGGATATTGTTGAACAGTAAAAACGGCATGATACATTACCACCTCCCTTCCGGCAATTCCGTAGCAATTGCCGTATTGGACATTAGAGGCGGACTGGCAGCCCTGCTCGTCGATGGATTCAGATGCGCCGGAGATCATTACGTCGCCCTGCCCGGTAATTTGAGCAAAGGTATGTACTTGATCCGCTTGAATACGGCAGGAAGGACGCATGCGGCAAAGAGAATGTTTTTGTGATAAACCGGGAACGTATCCTTTCCGCGGTGACGATGGCCGCCCCTGCAGGCTGCGTGAGATTTTTTTCGACATGAAAAAGCGCGCCTGGCGAGGCCGCTTGAATTTCGGGGTGCTGTTTTAACCATAATCGGA
>CAZGVZ010000168.1:7054-8300 GCA_964529145.1 uncultured Fibrobacteraceae bacterium
GAGATACGCAGCGGCATCGAGCGGAACTGGTTTTCAGGTGCGAAGAGTATATCGATCCGGAGATACGCCGGAAGCGGATGCGATCCGTTATGCCGTTGTCCGGGAAGCAGATCGCGTGAAGGGATCGTCCGGTTCATGTTTAAATAATAACAGGGGGAAAAACTATGCGACAGAAAATTCTTTTCTGTTTTTTCATCGCGATTGGGTTGACGGTTAATGCCGGGACGGTTTTTGCCGATATAAGCGGCAGGGTCCTGAATCAGGCCGGGCAGGGAATAGCCGGTGCGGTTCTGTCGCTTGTGGTAGACGAAACGTCCGTGACGGCCGGGCCGGACGGTCACTTTTCATTCGCAACCAATACCGCAGGACTTCCCTCGTTGGGGCAGCGACGTTCGTCCGTTATACTGCGTGGAGACCGCCTGTATTTCAGGCTGCCCGGTCCTTCCATGGTGAAGGTGGAAATTTTCGACCTTAAAGGCACTCTCCTGAAGAGGGAGTGGTTGAATGACGCAGAGACCGGATTCCATCGTCTTGGTATCGCGCAGCATTACCGTTCAATGAAACTCTTTATTGTCCAGGCTTCAATCGAGGGACATGTGACGATGTTTCGCCTACTCCCGATATCGTCAAGTAACGGTAAAATGAATTCCTGCGTCGACGGTTCCGTCGGAGTCGACCGTAAACCGGCAAAAACGAAGGCCATTATTGACACGCTCAAAGTCACCGCCGCAAATTACGCCGCAAAGGCGGTGCCGGTCACTTCATACGACACCACGGTTGATGTCACTCTCGACACTGCCGGAGATCCGAATGCCGTTACGGTGCGGCTCGACATGGCGAGGCAGGAGATAGCCGGATTCGGAATAAACAATAACTGGAAACCACTAGGCAGTGATGGAATCAACGCGTGCTTCGATTCGGTTTCGGGGCTGGGGCTGTCCATTCTTCGTATCGGGATGTTCAGTGACGGCAATCTGTTTTCCGGCAACAACTGGAATGATGTCAAGGACGCGAAAACAAAGGGCTGTAAATACATCATCGGGTCGACCTGGAGCCCGCCCGGCACCTGGAAGAGCGGACAGAATGGAGGAGCAAGTTCGGAAAACGGCGGTGGGCACCTGAACAAGGATAAGTACGAGTCGTGGGCGGAAAGGATAGCCGCGTTCCCCGGCAAGGTGAAGCAGAACACCGGTGCCGACCTTTATGCGATGTCCATCGGAAATGAGCCCGATTTCGCTTCATGCGG
>CAZGVZ010000169.1:0-4004 GCA_964529145.1 uncultured Fibrobacteraceae bacterium
AACCCCTGACCCTCAGACTGCCAGCCTGATGCTCTCCCAGCTGAGCTACAGCCCCTGAAAGAGTTTAAAGTACTACACTGCACGGCACACAGTCAACAAATTTCAATGATGGTGGCCTACTCGGTTTTTTTTTTACTTATGCGCGCCCATTCGTCACGAAGCGACACTGTTCGGTTGAAAACCGGTTTCCCGGGGGAACTGTCTTTATCGAGGCAAAAATAACCAAGCCTTTCAAACTGCACAGTGGTCCCTGGAGAAATCGCCGCCAATGCGGGTTCGATTTTGCAGCCCTCTATCGTGGTAAGCGATTGCGGATTCAGGTTGTTCAAAAAATTCCCTTCGGGATCGTCCTCCGGATTTTCCTTCGTGAACAGATGTTCGTAGTTCCTCACCTCCGCATCGACCGCGTGAGAGGCGCTCACCCAATGAATCGTAGCCTTGGGAGACCGGCCGTCGGGAGCCGCTCCCCCTCTCGTATCAGGATCATAGGTACAATGAAGAAGCTCGATCTCCCCCGTAGAAGGATCTCTTTCGATGCCGGTGCAAGTGATGAAATACCCATATCGAAGCCGGACCTCTCTTCCCGGAGAGAGACGAAAAAATTTCTTCACGGGTATCTCCATGAAATCATCCGCTTCGATCAACAGGGTCCTCGAAAACGGGACCCTGCGGACGCCTGCGCCCGCTTCTTCGGGATTGTTGATGGCCTCGAGGTATTCGATCCTATCCTCCGGATAGTTGTCGATCACCACCGTTACCGGTTTGAGAACCGCCATGAACCGAAGGGCGCGCCGGTTGAGGTCCTCCCTCAGGCAATGTTCAAGAAGCGCGAAATCGACCACGCTCTCCCTTTTGGCGACGCCGATCCTGTCGCAAAATGTGCGGATAGCTTCAGGAGTGTAACCCCTTCTTCGCATTCCACAAAGCGTCGGCATCCTCGGATCGTCCCACCCCTTGACGAATCCGCCTTTCACCATTGCCAGCAGTTTCCTTTTGCTCATTACCGTATAGGTGATATTGAGGCGTGCGAATTCGATCTGCCGGGGGTGGTGGATGTCGAGCTGATCGAGAAACCAGTCGTACAGCGGACGGTGGTCCTCGAACTCCAGGGAACAGAGTGAATGTGTGATGCCCTCCAGGGAATCTTCGAGTCCATGCGCCCAGTCATACATGGGGTAGATGTTCCATCGTGTTCCGGTCCTGTGATGCGGGATTTTGAGGATTCTGTACATTACCGGATCGCGCATATTCATATTCGGATGCATCATATCGATCTTTGCGCGCAGCACTCTGGAACCGTCCGGAAATTCACCACTCTGCATTCTGGCAAAAAGGTCGAGATTTTCTTCAATGGTGCGGTTCCGAAACGGGCTTTCCCGACCGGATTCGTTTAAAGTACCACGATAGAGCCGTATTTCATCTGCTGTCAAATCATCAACATACGCTTTGCCGTCCTTAATCAGTTTGATCGCCCACTCGTACATTTGCGAGAAATAAGCGGAAGCGAAATAGAGGTGCTCGCCCCAATCGAAACCAAGCCACCGCACGTCCTCCTCGATCGAGGTGACATATTCGTCCTCCTCCTTGCTCGGATTGGTATCGTCGAATCTCAGGTGACACTCTCCACCGAACTCTCCTGCCAGGCCGAAATCGATGCAGATCGCTTTGGCATGTCCGATATGAAGGTATCCGTTAGGTTCGGGAGGAAAACGGGTGATCACCTTTCCGGAATGCTTGCCGACCTGAATTTCCGATTTAATGATATCCCGAATAAAATTCGGTGTTTGAATCGGAATGGAATTCTCAGTTCTCTCCAGAGGTTCTTCCATGCCTTTCATACCAGATGTTTCGTTCATTTGGTACCAGCCTCTTTTCTGATATATGCAACCGCAGCATTGATTCTGCGCACAACCCGATTCCTTCCTAAAACCTCCAGGAGCTCGAACAAACCCGGACCAAAACTAACTCCGCTTACGGCCAGGCGCGTCGGATGAATCAAGGTACCAATCGGAACATCCATCCGCTGAGCTTGCTTTCGAAAAAGCTCCTCAAGCGCGTTTTTCGTGAAATCGTCAGTGCGGTCAAGAACCTCACCCAGTGAGTGCATTCTTTCAGCGGCATCGGGAGTGAAAAATTTCCTTTCCGCGCCCTCCTCATATTTTTCAGGGTCTACCAGGAAATAGATCACTGAAGCGAGAAGATCGGTCAGACGTTTCGACCTTCCCCGAAGAAGATTTACCGCACCGCAGAGATAGTTGAGATCTGGAGACTCGTCGCCCAGAATCCCGTCCCGCCTGAGTTGGGGCACGATCTCGTCCACCAGTGAAGAAACCGGCCTTTCCGCCATGTAGAGTCCGTTCATCCACTCGAGTTTCTTTTCGTCGAACACCGATGCTTTGGGGGAGATCTGTTGAAGGGAAAAGGAAGCACACATCTCTTCCCTGCTCATCTTTTCACGATCACCTCCGGGCGACCATCCCAGCAAGGCAAGGAAATTGAAGAGTGCTTCGGGGAGATATCCGGCTCTCTTATAATCCATAACCGAAGCTGCACCTTTTCTCTTCGAGAGTTTGCCTCCATCGGAAGAGAGGATGATGGGAAGATGGGCAAACTCGGGTGTTTCCCAACCGAATGCCTCATAAAGCAGGATATGACGCGGTGTCGAGGCGATCCATTCGTCACCCCTGAGCACGTGACTGATCATCATTAGATGATCGTCCACCACGTTCGCCAGATGGTATGTAGGAAAACCGTCTGATTTCAGCAGGACGAAATCGTCCAACACATCGCTCTGATACTCGATATTCCCACGTATCCGGTCATTGAAGTGAATCGTACGAGAATCCGGCATTTTAAATCGCACTACATAGGGCATCCCTGATGAGCACCTGTCCCGAACCTGTTCCCCGGATAGAGAACGGCAACAGCGATCGTAACCCAGTTTAGTTTTCGATTTCTCCTGCTCCGAACGCAGTGCGGCCAACCGATCGGAACTGCAGAAGCAGGGGTACGCATGACCGGATTCAATAAGGCGCTCCGCATGAGAGCGGTAGATGCGGGTCCTTTCGGACTGAATATAGGGGCCGAAGCCTCCACCGATTCCCGGTCCCTCGTCCCAGGCAATACCCAGCCATTCCAAACTGGAATAGATCTCTTCCAACGCGTCTTCGACGAACCTGCTGCGATCCGTATCCTCTATTCGAAGAAGGAAAACGCCTCCATGCCGCTTCGCGAACAGATAATTGAACAACGCACTGCGGGCACCCCCTACGTGAAGGTACCCGGTCGGCGAAGGCGCGAACCGAACTCTGACCTGTGATCCCATACCCATAGTCCGCAACTCCTTATTTAAGAGGTGTAATATACGTTCAGCCATGCCCGGAAGAGCCCATGGGTGTCGTTCCATCGTTTTTTTGAAGCTTTCGGAGGGAAAAAATAGTATCATTACTGAACTGATACTTATAGATGTCCCACAAAATGAAAAACTTATACCGACCTGTACAGAGACATCGAAAATGTTTTATATTCTTAATACACCCGTCTGAAATCGAGAAGGGACCTTTGCTCGGGTGCGTGCAGGCAGAAATCCGTGTCCGCTTTACCTGAATCCATCTCATCAAGGGACCGGATATATTTCGTGCGTGTTACCGGAAGTTACGCTGCAGAGGCGCCGTGGATGATGCACGAATTTGAAGGAATAAAAAAGAGAGTACACACTGTTCGCTTGATCATCATCGTCGGGTTACGTGCATGGCTTCTGGAATAGAAATATTACAAGGGCGCAGGAGTGGACATGGAATCATCTCCAGGCTATTTCATCAAACGAACCCTGGCTCGTTTTTTCGCTCGGAATACCTCGATATCGAAAACGATTCCGGGTGGACGCGCCGAAGGGGAAATGATTGATATGAATTCCACCGAACTCGAAACCTCGGGACTCCAGGAGAAGACCACCGGAACCAATATTCCCGTACTCCCCGACGGTACCGTTCCGATTCAACTCG
>CAZGVZ010000169.1:4014-8236 GCA_964529145.1 uncultured Fibrobacteraceae bacterium
AATTAGCGGCATTTTGGGTGAAGGCGGATCTTCGGTAATCTATGAGATCAAAAACAAACAACTGGGCCTTCAACGCGCCGTAAAGCTTCTCAAACCGTACTATACCCGTGATACCTACAATCGTTTTTTACGGGAATTCCGCATCAGTATCCAGCTCTCGCATCCGAACCTGGCGGTTGTCCATACGATCGGACAATGGAATAAACTGCCCTTTATCGAAATGGAAAAGATCACAGGCTTTTCGCTTTCGGAAATTGTATCCCAGTTCGGTCCACTTCCGGTCGGCCTCGTATCCGCAATAGGCATCATTTTATGCAAGTCTCTGGAATACCTCCATTCCTGTACGTATGAACTCGACAAAAAACAGTTCAAGGGGTTATTGCACCTCGATCTCAAACCGTCGAACGTTCTCCTCTCCGAATCAGGTATTCTAAAAATCATGGATTTCGGTCTTTCCACTCCTGCGGATGAGGTGAGTCTGGGTCTCTACCCGAAAAGCGGTGTCGGATCGCCGCAGTACACCGCTCCCGAACTTCTTCTGGGCCAGGGACCGCCCGATGCACGATCGGACATCTATTCGCTCGGATGCATTCTTTATGAACTCGTTTCAGGCGTTAAGACGTTCCCGGGTCCGGAAGAGGAAGCTGTCCTTGAGCTCCGATCCACCAATACCTACATATCACTCAAAAAGTTGTCCCGTTCCATTCCATCCGACCTCCTTCGTCTCATTGAAGAATGTCTGCGGCTCAAGAAAGACAGCCGTCCACTCAGTATCGAACTCATACGAAAGGATCTCGAGCAGATCCACCAGTCCGTCACCAGACTGACACCCGAAAATACGATCCAGCTCTACGTCACCCAGCGAAAGAAGAATGAAGCCTTTTCACTTCCCGGACCGCTTCCAAACCTCCCGAAAGTCATTGGAACGGCGGCGCTGATTTTCATTGTAACAGGCGCGATCGTAACACTCTCCTATATTGGAGTGCAGCGGTTTGTTACCTTTGACGACATCCGGCTCCATTTACCGAAGCGAAGCCGGGCCGAAAAGGGCCTGAACGCGGCAAAAATTCCCCGGGAAGCGTCCTTCCCTCATGCTCAAAGATCCTGGGACTCGTCTATCGACGGCGAGGAGGGAGAATTCTATGCCCGGGCTGTCCCGACCTCCGCTTCGGAATTGCTCGATTCCGTACGCCAGTCCTGGTCGTCGCGAAAGTTCGATCTCATGCGATCGCTTATCGACCGCCTACCTCCCGATCTGGCCAACTCAAAGGAGGTGTTCCTCTACAAACTCCGCTCACTGGGGCGAAGCGGCGAGGAGCTCGGATCCATGCTCGAAACCACGGAGGTGCTCGACGCCGAGTATTTTTTCCATAAGGCACGGTTTCTTTTCGGAAACAAGGATTATGAAGAGGCCCTAAAAAATCTCGACAAGGCGCTCTCGCTCCCATGCGAATTTCTCGATAAAAGGATTCTTGTTCGTGAAGTACAGCTCTATAAATCCCGTTCCCTTACCAGCATTTTCAGGATGAATCCCACCTCCGAAAACCTCAAGGGGGCGCTCGATTCGTGGGACCGGCTCCTCGAACTGGTCAGCGACAAGCCGCAGGGTATTCACAGCAAAGAGGCTCTGCGGGAAAAACATAACCTTCTCGCGGAAGCGCAGTGGCGGGGCATTTCCTGAATTAGACTCTGCGGCGCGCGTTACCGTGTCCGCGGGTAAAAGGTGCAGTTACTGCTTAACTTTCGATCCAAAACCGGAGTTCTACCGTACTTGCGTGCAATTTCCCCAATGTGGGTGGATGCTGATTACTTACCGGTGTGGCAAGGCATCTGTTAAAAAACCCTTCCAGGGTTTTGACACAGAGAAATCACAGGTTCTGCCGATGGAGTAAGACGGCATCTTGGAATAAATGTATTCTTCTTGTTTTTCGCCGACGATTGCCGCTCCAGCCCCGATACTGAGCGCCTCGGCTCTCTCCTACCCTTTGTCCGTATTCCGGTTTTCCAGTGTGATGGAATTCACTGTACCGTCGAAATGGATAGTCCTCTGGGGAAAGGGTATCTCGATACCGAGTTCGTCGAATTTTTTCTTGACCCGCCGGTTGAATTCGCGTCCAACATACCATTGCTTTATGGGTAAAGTCTTGATGCGACCCTTGAGGATCACTGCGGAATCGGAAAACGAATCCACACCCATCAGCTCCATCGGGTCGAGTATCGAATAGCGGTATTCCGGATCATGTTCGAGTTCCTCACCTATTTTCCTGAGTACCTCCCCTACCCGGTCGGTATCCTCCTTATACGCCACCCTTATCTCGAACACATAAAAGGAGTACTCGTGTGTCATGTTCGAAAGGCTGGTTATCGCGCCGTTGGGAAAGACGTGGATCGTCCCGTCGAGGCTGCGTAGCACGGTTGTGCGAAGGTTGACCTGCTCGACCACACCTCCGGTTCCGTTCACCACAGCGACATCTCCGACCCGGATCCGGTTTTCGAAAATGACGAAAAGTCCGCTTATCACGTCACGGACGAGATTCTGCGCCCCGAATCCGACAGCCAGCCCCACTATTCCGATCCCTGCGACCATGGCTTTGACGTCAAAACCGAGTTCGTCCAGAATCATGACCGCTCCGAGGACGAGAAGTGAAGCCGTAATTATCTTCTGGGTTATGCCTCGCAGGGTAGAAACGCGTTTTTCGACCTCCACCGCATTCGCGCCCTTGACGGACAGCATTCTGGATGAGGCGGAAGTTCCGAAACGGCCGATTACATAATAAACCGCCTGCGTCAGTACCCATATCCCGGCAACGATCATTCCGATCCGGAAAACGATCTGCAGGAACGGGATATCGTCGAACCACCCGCGCAAGCCACGATTTCCCCATATTTTGACGAGAAAGAAGACCGCCGAAACCCCAATCAGGGCATATCCAGCGCTCCTGATGATCCCGGCGTTCCGTAAAAAACGAACCTGCAGTTCCCGGTCCCCCAGCGGTAAGACTCTAGGGATAGCGGCTATCCGCCTCATTGCGACACGCCACACCAGGGCCAGGAGAACCATGATGAGTAGCATGAATACGCTCTTCAGGGTGCCCGAAAGAAAAAAAGCGTAGCTCTCCTTCTGCCGGGCACAAATCATCACTGAAAGAATGAAAAGATAGATGGCTACGGCGGCATACAATCTGGCAAGGAGAAATTCCGTGAAAACATGTACCGGCCCGTCTTTTTTCTTCACGCTACGGTACTTTCGATACGGGTCAAGGTAAAACGGCCTCATTCTGAACAGCGTATACGGTATGAAAAAAACCAGGATGAGCTGAAATGCGACGGATATTAAATTGCCGGTAGTGTTCAATCCCAATGCGAGAGCGCTCCTGTATGCGATATACATTACCAGAATGGTACGCAACAATTCCCTGGAACTTCGGGTGATCCGCCGGGCTACTGAATCGGAACATGGAATATTGCGCAACTGCGGTACTTCGGGTGAAAACAGCAGTTCGAGAGCCAGAGTCCCCACCGCATACGCGGATACTCCCGCAATCACCGAAAGAGTGAAGGCGTGGAAGGAAGCGCCGAAAGGAATAAGGGCCAGAAGGAGGAAAATAAAAATCGCGCTCAGGCTCGATGAGGTACAGGTAAGGGCGATCGAGACATACCCGGACGCACCGCGGACAGGAAGGTCCTTCCCGGTTTCACTTCTCAATCTTTTCCCGAAGCGCCACAATCCGGCCGAGATCAGCATGCCGGCGGCCATGGAGACAGCCACGATGATGAGCAGCGAGATCACACCGCCCTTCGATCCCGCTTCCGCCGATCCCGGCCTGTTTTCCCGAAGCTCGTCGAAAAGGCCTCCCAATTCATTTCTCACGCCCGCCAGATCGGTTCTCCAACGCTCATGGAACCGCCGCAGGGAATTGAAAATATTCACGGAGGATATTGATCGCCGTTCTTTCGGAAGTGAATCGGTCCCCAGTTCCTTCCGTACTGCCCGGCGGGCATCATTCAGTAAATGGAGCTGCCGGACCAATTCCGCCACCTTCTGGCTGTCTTCCAGGAAAGCGATGGCCGATTCTATACGTTCAGCGGGCACCAGGGAATCGATGTCACCCATGGGAGCGGCACCGAGAAGGCAGGGGAAGATCAACGCGATACACAATCGGGAAATGCGTCTGTTTTTTTGCATCATTCTTCTGGAGTCTCCATTAGTATTCTTGAGCGC
>CAZGVZ010000170.1:0-8233 GCA_964529145.1 uncultured Fibrobacteraceae bacterium
GAAAGGACCGTCCGACGTGCACGAAGCGGCTCCCCATGAGTCATTACAGGTATACTCATTCGTTCAGCATTATCGAGAACAGGCTGTCGAGTCTTGCGCTCATTTTTTTCGCGCCTTCCGGGCAAAGATGGAGGTAATCGAAAAATTCGTATTCCGCATAATCGTGGGCTCCGAACAGATGGGCATCGTAGAAGTACAGGTTCTCGTGTGCCTCAGCGATCGAATCGATCTGTGCTATCATTGCCCGGGCGGTTGTCTGTGACGGTCCGAAAGGACTGTACGCCTCGAGCTCGCGGTATCCCGGGTGCATAGGGAAAGTGGCGAGCAGCACTTTGACGCCATGGGCCGCGCAAAGTTCGATGGTGGTGACAAGGTTGCGTAAGTTCTCATGGTAATGATCATCGTCGATGGAAACGTCAATACTGCCGAAAACCGGAGTCGTGGCACCCCAGCCCGGGCATTCGTACATCCACAGTCCCAGGGAATCCGCTTCATTCGGATTTACAGTCGGAGGAATGGCGACCGCATTTATCAAAGACTCGAAACCGGGCGGTCTGCCCAGAGTCCAGAAATTATTGCTTTTATCGTACAGATACCCCCTGCTCTGTATAAATGCGGGATATAGGGAAGTTTCCGCGTTCTCTTCGAAAAAAAATCCTACATCAAGGCTCATGCCGACGATTTTGAGCCTGGGACAAAGGTTCAACGCATACTCGCGGATGAATTCGAGGCTCATCGCGGGATCTCCCGCACCGATTCCCATGTTGTAGCCGTTCATCGAAAAGTGCCGTGGATCGACTCCGTTGCTGGCGACCGAACTGCCGGTGAAAATGACTTCCAGCGATTCGGCGTAATGCCAGAAGAATCTCATTTTGAATGCCATGATCGCCTGAGGTACTGAAAGATGCGGCGAATCGTATTGACCGAGGCTGTCCGGATCGAGCGAAGTCGTGTCTTCTTCCGCGATTGGATCGATCCATAAATACGGATGATAAAGGTCGGTTCCTTCGCAAAGAGGTGTGGTTTTCGAAGTTTTCAGATTGAGGCAGAGTATCACCCGGTGAGCGCCATCGGGTGTCGTTGCCGTGGCCGCAGCCAAATGGTGCCTGTTGGACCATTCAGGATGATCCCATGCGTAATAAGGAGCGGTGACCCGGTACAATGAAAGCACTCTCCCGGAGAAATCGCCAAGAAAAAGGTATTCATGGGCGCTGTAAACGTCTCCGGTCAGTGAGCTTGTATCCCTTCCGGACCCGAAATCCAGAAAAAGGACCTGGTCATTTACAGGGGAAATGGATACATTGCAGACCTGCGAAGTGTCTCCCGGCCGTTTCCCGTTCAGAGGAGCGTGGAATAAAATCCGGCTTTCACCGGTCGAAAGATTTTTCATTTTGAGGAGCGGGAATCCGGTCGCCAGGAAGGTTCCGTCCGCGGATCTCCCCCCATGGTATGCACCCTCCGGTTCGATTACCACGGGAGCATCCGTGAATCGCCCATCTTCGAAACGTATCATCTTCGTCTGGGAGACGGACCACGAGATCTGGTCGTTCTGCTGGGCGGAAGAAACATATAGAATGAATGTGTCCCTGGAAACGGGATCGACGAACCAGCGTGGAACGAACGCCTGTGTATCCGGCAGTGTCACGAGGGACGTATCGCCCTTCCTGAGTCTGCGAACGGTTATCGATCCGTTTCCCAGAGTGCCTTCGGCGCGGTTCGACCAGCATACCCACTCCCCGTCGGGAGATATGGTTGGATTGAATACCGCGGAGGGCTGAAAGAAATGATGGATCTGGATTTGGCTTTCGGTGTAATCGATAAAACAAAGTGTACGGAGATTGTCAACGGTTTTATTCACGAAAACCAGTTTCGCTCTGTTCGTTCCGGCCGCTTGTAATATGGTTGGAGTCACGACGTAAACCGGTTCGACCCTCACCACCTGGCTGTCGTGCAAGACAAAGAAGGGCTTCGCGATAATCCCTGCTGCGCAACGGAAACCTGAGTAACGGTTACGTGATTGGGCTTCTACCGTATATAGATCCGACCGGGAAGCGAGCCTAAGATAGGGTAGATCGTGATGAAAACTTCCTCCCTTGAGAATTTTTATCGCGGCATAGATGTCATCTCCTCCGACCAGGTCGGTGACAGTTTTTCCTGTGAGTGGAATCTTGCTTTCATTGATCCATTCGGAAGCATTTCCGGCCATATCGTGGATGCCGTTGAGATTCGGAACCCGAGTGGCTACCGCATGCGGAACGTCACCTGAATTGCCGATATACCAGGCGTGCTCCTCCGCTGATTCCGGTTCAGGATGATAGCCCCACAGGTACTCATTTTCGCTGCTGCCCCGTGCCGCAAACAGCCACTCCGCCTCGGTCGGCAACCGATAGCCGTTCCGGCCGTAGTTGATCTGCAAGCCTGAAAGGCGAAAAACATCTCCCTGGGACGTCCTTTCGATGGAAATGTATGAATACACCGTGTCGAGGTCATGGTGTTTGCTTCGACTGTTACAATAGAGAACGGCATCGTACCACGAAACGTACGTTACGGGCCACTGTTCGTCGACAACGCTCAGGGAATCGTATTCCCTCGGAATCGACCCCATCAGTTCCCGATAAGAATCGATGGTCACTTCGGCACTGTCGATCGAAAAGTCATAGGTGAATCGCACGAAGCTTTCAGGTTTTTCATCCAGTTGCGCCTCTTCGGTACGGCTTCCCAGAACCACACTCTCGCCTTTGGCTTCCATATACTTCATTCCGGGATATTCGATTCGCGGATGGGAGAGAGCCGGATTCTCCTGAGTGCACTGCATCAGAAGATGGCCTATCAAGAAAAACAACAATTTCTTTTTTCCGGGGTACTCAATTAGTGACATATTAACCAATTAGCCTCTTGGGGGATGCCGGCATCAGGCTGCACGGATTATGATCTCCCCCTGCGACCGGGTTGTAACGGAATTCACGTGAACACCTGACATCCGATTATTGTCTTGGCCGTCAGACATCATAAGATAAAATATATCGCATACCGGACCGCGATGAACCCCCGGTCTGTTTTCAGGCCGCGAAGCGGTATCGAGGTGTCCGCGTTATTCATGAAACCAGATTTTTGTGGCTTAGAGACACCTTCACACCTTCCATGGGTTCAGGACGCTTCGCTGCAATCTCCTCCGCCATCGTGCGGCATTGACCCTTTCGTTTCTGAAAGATACAATGAGAGAAAAGGTGAAGAAACACGCACAGGGAACCGTTTCACGTGTCACCGTACGACCTCTATCTTCTGTTGTTCTCGGTCGCCGCGACCGGTGTGGGATTCTATACCTATTTTTCCAATCAGAAAGACGAGCTCAACAGGATCTTCTTCTGGTGCGCGGTGGTTTGGGGATACTGGCACCTCATCGAATTCGGATTGCATACAAGTGAAACAATGGATAAAGCGGTCGCCTGGAGCGTTCTCGGGGCATTCCGGCTGGTTCTTCTGCCGCTGATTCTGCATTTTGTGATGTTGTCCACCGGCGAGTCGGACGTCAGGAAAAAGAAAACCGTGCATTTTGCGTTGTATGCGCCGGCTCTGGTTTTCTGTCTCGCGGAATTGGCAGGTCTTTTCTTCTGGTACGAGCTTGTACGTTTTGATCATTCGTGGCTTGTCGACAGGAAAAATATCGTACTCTCGGGCTGTATTCTCGGATGGGCCCTGACGCTAATGGCATTGTGCGTTCTTTCGGCAGTGGTTTTTTTCAGGACGAGCAGCAATGATAAAAAGAGGAGTGCCGCGCTTTTCTCCGGCATGGTGGGAGTTCTGACCCTCGTGGGTATGGTGACTTTCGTTCTGGATTCGCTGTTTCTGAAATTTCCCGGTCTTTTTGGGATAAACGGGGCGACCGTCATGGTCGTGTTTTCATCGATCGCATGGTATCACAATTTTCATTCCTTCTCTCCCATGACTGCCGCCGAAGAAATTCTCAATGCGGTACCCGAAGCGCTCCTTATCACTTCGGTCGATGGAAACGTGTTGCGCATCAATCCTAAAGCGGAAGAGGTGACCGGATATCCAGGTTCGGAAGCATACAGTCTCCACATCGATACGTTTTTCGAACCTGGCTTCTACCGCGGCCTCTTTGCCGGGGCTGCGAGTGCGAAAAACGGAAGCTGTGTACAGGAAACCATGATGCGGGGCCGCTCGGGATCCGAGCTGCCGGTGGTGGTGAGCGCAGCGCTGATCCATAAAACAAAAAAGAGGGTTCCCGTCGCGATGGTCATCAGCTGTCACGACAGCAGCTTCGAACGAAAAGCGCTGGACGAGTTCAGGAAGACCGAGCAACTCGAGGCTCTCGGCTTTCTGGCTGGAGGAATCGCCCATGATTTCAACAATCTCCTCACCTCGATCGTTACCTATCTCTCGCTGGCCCGAAACACCGAACAATTGACTGATTCAGTAAAACAGAAGCTCGAGAAAGTCGATGCCGCAGCCCATCTGGTGATCAATCTGAACCGGCAGCTCGCGGCCATCTCCAAGGGCGCGAAACCGAAAAAGGAGTGCTGTTCGATAAAGGAAATCATCGAGAGCGCCGTGCAGCTCGGGCTGAGCGGCAGTACGGTCGAGTGCCACTGTATGATTCCGGAAAATCTCCACGCGATCGAGGCGGATGCGACGCAGCTCCATCAGGTTTTCCTCAACTTGCTCGTCAATGCACGGCAGGCGATGGAGCGGGGAGGCATCGCAGGGATCATCTGCAGGAATATCGAGGTAGACGATCGTCCATGGGTCGAAGTGGTGGTTTCCGACCAGGGGTGCGGAATTCCGGATGAGAAACTCTCTGATATTTTCAAACCTTTTTACACCACCAAGGAGCATGGAACCGGACTTGGATTGTCGGTGGTGAAATCGGTGGTGGAAAAACATGGGGGGACGATCGAAGTGGCGACCCGAAGAAATGTGGGATCGACTTTTACCGTTCGGCTGCCTTCGAGAGATGTGGAGAACACCGGACAGCCTGAACCGGAAACCGAATGTGCCGCTTCCTCACAGAAGGGAAGAATCCTGGTCATGGACGACGACGAGAGTGTAAAACGCGCGATCACGCTCATGCTTGCGGAAAAGGGACATTCCGTGACCGGTGTGGACCATGGCGCGGCTGCGATCGCCGCCTATCTGAAAAACCGTTCCGACGGGACACCCTTCGATCTGGTCATTCTCGATGTGACGATACGGAACGGCTACGGAGCTCAGGAAGTCGTTAGAAGGCTGCATGAAATCGATCCGAATACGGTGGCGATTGTAATGTCAGGATATCTCGATGATGTCCTGATGAGGGAATACCGGACATACGGATTTGTCGATGTAATCCCCAAACCGTTCGACCTGGACCGGATATACCGTGTCGTAGACAGGGCTCTTGTGGTACGTCAGGCCGAACCTGCCTGAGTGTTTTTCTGTCCTTTGGAGAGGCGGGTAGAAACCGGTCTCTCGCCTGGAAATAACCAGACATACGTTTTCGACATGCGATCCGGCAAGGGTAACTGTCGTTCACTGGAGAAAATGCCGTTGCAGGCCGAAGGACAGTGATGTTTATGGCAACAAACGGCGTTAAAATGCAGGCCCCCTTCGGGCGGCATGCCGGATACCTCCGTAGAAAAACTCGAATCGACACGAAAAGTCCCGGACGTTCATGCCGGTCCTGACGTATCTCTGATTACCCCTCCGATTTCCGTGCTGCAGAGATGCCTGACCTGCGGGCTTGAAATGACAACATTGTATCGCAGAGGACAACGGTGATCGATCGCGGGTCCTTGACCAGTGATATTTGTGGTCCAGGCTTTTGGGGAACCCCCCCCCTCCCCCCGTGGAGCCGGGGTTTTTGACCCCGCGTACAATGGGTTCATCTGAATATCCTGGGTGCGTGATGCGATCTCCATCTTGTATTTTTTTACGGCAAAGACGAATATCGGAATTGTGTACGCTTTCAGGAAAAGGTGGAGTAAGGAGATGTCTTCTTCAAGCAAGGTCTGGTACGCACCCGTCGAAAACGGCGACGACCTTCAGGAGGTCGCGGAACGACTCTCCTCCGTTTTGAACAGTTTCGATCTCTCGGGCTTCATTTCTCCGGGCACCACTGCCCAGATCAAGCTTCATTTCGGCGAGGAACATAACAAAGGGCATGTCAGCCCGGTGCTTGTGAGGGTTCTTTCCCATGCGGTGGATGCGTGTGGAGGCACTTCCGTGATTTCCGACACGAACACGCTCTACCGCGGCCGCCGCACCAACGGGGCCGACCACCTGGCGCTTGCCCGTGAACACGGATTCACCGACGAAGCGACCGGCGGACGAGTTGTCGTCGCGGATGAGAAAGGCGGTTATGCGGTTTCCGAAGTACCGGTTCACGGAAGGTTCGTGTCTCTGGCGAAGGTGCTGAGCCTGTATGTGGATGCGCCGGTGCTGATAGGGCTGGCGCATTTCAAGGGACATCTGGTGTCGGGATTCGGGGGCTCCCTGAAGAATATCGGGATGGGTTGCGCGACGCGCGAGGGCAAACTTGCGCAGCATTCCGGGGTTGCGCCGTTTGTCATTGCCGGAAAATGTACCGGATGCGGCACCTGCTCGACCGTGTGCCCCGTAGGAGCCATCTCTCTCGAGGGAAAGAGCGCGAGGCTGAGCGCCTCGAAATGCATTGGATGCGCCTCCTGTATCGCGGCGTGTGCCGCCGGAGCGGTGGAGCTCGACTGGGGCAGGGGAGCGGGATCGATGTCCGAGAAAATGGTGGAATATGCCGCCGCGGTAATGAGGAGCCCGGGGAAAAAGGTTTTCATCAATTTCGCTCTCCGTATCACAGCCGAGTGCGACTGCATCGCCAGGGATGACCCCCGGATCGTACCCGATGTCGGCATTCTGATCTCCACCGATCCGGTCGCGATCGATCAGGCCGGCTACGATCTGGTCTGCGAAAAAGCCGGAGGGTTCGATCCATTTCGCAGGGCTCATCCTCAACGGGACTGCACTCGTCAGCTGGATCACGCCGAGGGACTGGGAATCGGGACAAGACGATACGAACTCTTCAGGGTCTAAGGCGTATGGAGCCACTGTCATCAATGTTCATGCCGGAACTGCTCGTGATCCGGCCTCCTTCCGAGTGGCGCAGTGCCCTTATCCGATCAACGCGGGGATGCAACTGGAACCGGTGCAAATTCTGCGGCGTCTATCCGGCCCTCGGCGAACCGGAGTTTTCGGTCCGCCCGGTCGAGGACGTAATGCGGGACATCGACTGGTACGCGGAACACAGGAACGGAGCTATCCATGCTTTTATCGGCGATGCGGATCCGCTTTGCCGTCCTTTGGATGAGTCGGTCCAAATCATTTCCCATGCGAAGAAACGGCTCCCCAGTCTGGAGCGGATCACCGCGTACGCCAGAGCCGGGACGCTTTTCCGGATCGGTTCAGGGGGAATTCGGCATCTGGCAGCGGCCGGACTGTCGCGCTGTCACCTCGGCCTCGAGTCGGGTGATCTGCGGACCTTGAAATTCCATATGAAAGGCCAGAGTCCGAAAATCGTGATCCAGGCGACCCGGTGGGCCCGGGAGGCGGGCATCGAGATTTCCATGTATGTGCTGCTCGGGCTTGGAGGAGTCACACGGTGGAGGGAGCATATCGACGGCACCGTGGAGGTCATCAACGCAGCCTCTCCGGAGTTCATCCGTATGCGCCGGATCTGGTTATTTACATCTGATACTTCCGGGACATCCACCGCATGCCCGCTCTGGAACGACATGCGTTCAGGCAGGTTCGAGCAGCAGACCCCGGAAGGCACGGTTCTTGAATTGAGAAGGCTCATCGCGGCGATCGGCGATGTACGCTCGCACCTCGTGTGCGATCACGCAAACAACTACCTCAGCGTGGAAGGCGATTTCCCGGCTGATCGAGAACGGATGCTGGCGGAGATCGACGCTTTTCTCGCGCTTCCCGGCGAGACGCGCGAGCGTCATTACCGGGAAACGGGTTCCATGATCTAAAATAAGTCAAGGGTGTCCTCCCCCCACCCGGCGCATGACAGTTTGGACGGCTGGCGTCAAATAACTATTTTTACTCTCCTATGGGCCACCTTTCGTGCTGCATCTCTGCTGCGGCCGGCTGCAAAGTCCATCTGCGGTATCACGATTTTTCCACCGTAATGCTTTGATATTACGATGCATGGTTACCTGCAGCAGTCCTTTGTGCCTGGTTTCGCGAACGGGTGAAG
>CAZGVZ010000171.1:0-2085 GCA_964529145.1 uncultured Fibrobacteraceae bacterium
CCTCCACGATCGTGAACCCCAGCTGCCGGAAACCTTTCCAGTACGTCTTCCCGAGCGATGCCCCGCCGGAAATGATCAACCGCAGCTTTCCACCGAAATTTTTATGTACATTTGCGAACAGTTTCCGTTTGAAAGTAGGTCCCAGCCGGTCACCGGCGGAGGAGACGGTCTGCATTCCCGAAAAGAGAGCCCTCACGAATGGGCCCTTTTTCTTTACTTTATGTATGATTCCGTCGAAGAAGAGCTGGATCATTTTCGGGACCGCGGGAAGGTAGGTGACTCCGCGTTCGAGTAACGCCTCGAGGATAAGGGGACCCTTCACGTGCGGAACGCAGACGATATGCATGCCTGTCGAGAGCGGGGCCGCCATACCCGCGGCGCATCCGAAAACGTGATGCAGCGGAAGCACGGCGCAAACCGTGTCGTTGCACCCGACTTTCATACGCGGAACGGCGTGAAGGCAAACCGCTGTGAAATTCCTCTGACAGAGCACGACCCCCTTGGGAGTTCCGGTTGTACCTGAAGTGAACAGTATCGCGATCGGATCCTCCGGATCGAAGCTTTGCCCGAATGCGTCCGCTGAAGCGTTTCCTTCTCCGATGAACTGATCGAAGTTCGTCTCCTTTCCGCTGCTCAGGCTCGACAGCAGGACGATTTTGTGAATGAAATCGTATTTCTCCCCGAGTTTCCTGAAAAAGCCCAGATAAACATCCGAGGAGAAGATTATCTTCGACCGTGTTGTGGCGACGATGGTTTCGATCTCGGCCGGAGGAATATTCGGATCGATCGGGACGGTACATCCTCCGGTCAGCATGAGCGAATGGTAGGCTATGATCCACTCCGGTGTGTTTTCTCCGATGACAATTCCGTTCACCCCTTTTTTGACACCGTGCCTTTTGAGAGCCGAAACGCAGCGGTTGATATCCCTCCGGAAGGCTTCGTAGGTCCAGGTCTCGTACTTTCCTTTCCTTTTAACGCTCAGGCAGGGGCGTGAGCCGTGTTCGTCGATCGCCTGCGCGAGCAGGTCAGTATACACATGTCTGTTCATGTCGGGTTTTCCTCGTATGTACGGCCGGTTCTCCGCAACGATACTTTTTATGCGATATCCATCAACAAATATTGTGCCGATTTGTATCAAAATAATTGCCGAACAGCCCAAAATGGTACTGCTCTTTCACGTATGCAGGACAAATACAGGGAGTGCGTACCCTCCCGGGAGTTCCGGAAGAGAGTTGCCCGTCCGTCCTCCGGTTTTCCAGGTTCCTCTTTCTTTTGGCGCACGGAGGGCAGGAACTATTTTCATCTCTTTTACTTCAGGTCCATTACTGCAAAGGAAAGCGTATGAACAAACCGGTCGTTTGCGTTGTAGGCCTTGGATACGTCGGACTGCCCTTGGCGGTCGAGATGGCCAACCATTTCAAGGTCATCGGATTCGATATCAACAGAAAACGGATCGAAACGCTCATGCATGGCGATGATCCGAACCATGAGGTGGAAAGCGCGATTCTCGCACGATCGGCACTTTCCTACTCCTTCGATCCGGTGATCATCCGGGAAGCCGATTTCGTAATCGTCGCCGTGCCCACCCCGGTTGACGACCATAACATCCCGGATCTCACTCCGGTCCTCAAAGCGACCGAGATTGTAGGGAAAAACCTGAAGTCAGGCGCCGTAATCGTTTACGAATCAACGGTATATCCCGGTGTTACCGAAGATGAGTGCGTGCCGATTCTGGAAAAGCTTTCGGGTCTCGTGTGGAAGAAGGAGTTCTTTGTGGGCTATTCTCCGGAACGCATCAATCCCGGAGACAGGGTGCACCGGTTCGCCACTATAGTCAAGATCGTTTCGGGGGATACGCCCGAAACGCTCGATAAGATCGAAAACGTGTACGGCGCCGCGGTTAAGGCCGGGGTATATCGCGCCTCCTCCATCAAGGTCGCCGAAGCGGCGAAGGTGATCGAAAACACGCAACGCGACATCAACATCGCTCTCATGAATGAACTTCGCATCATCTTTGACAAGATGGGCATTTCGACAAAGGAAGTGCTCGACGCGGCGAAGACCAAGTGGAACTTTCTTCCTTTT
>CAZGVZ010000171.1:2095-8221 GCA_964529145.1 uncultured Fibrobacteraceae bacterium
CTGCATTGGAGTGGATCCCTATTATCTGGCATATAAAGCCGAAGAGATCGGCCATCACCCTCAGATCATCATGGCGGGAAGGAGAATCAACGATGCCATGGGCAGGTACTTCGGGAGGGAAATGATCAAGAAGCTCATTTTCAATAAGGTGGGTATAAAGGATGCCGCAATACTGGTCCTTGGAATCACCTTCAAGGAGGACGTTCCCGATATACGGAACTCCAAAGTGGTCAACAGCATACGGGAACTGGAGGATTTCGGAATAATGGTCGATGTCTGGGACCCGTGTGCCGACGCGGAGGAGGTTCACGAAGAGTACGGAATACGCCCGGTCACCGATCCGCGTCCCGGGGCATACGATGGGGTGCTGCTGGCTGTCAAACACAAGGAGTTTCTGGAGCTCGGCCTCGAGAAGCTCAAGGCTTTCGGAAAAGGAGACGCTGTTTTCTACGATATCAAACAGGCGCTGGTATGAGGTGGAAAATATCGCCGCACGGCGATGAAAGGACGGACTCCTCCGTTCTGCACTCCTCTGACGTGGATCATCCGAAAAGGTCCTGCTGTCCCGAGGCGATCTCCGAAAATTTTTTCCCCACCAGTTCGAGTATGGAATCGGCCACAGGCTGGAGCTGGCAATCGACATAATGCCCGTAGTCGAGCGGAGCGCTCCGTTTTTCAATCGGTTGAGGCCCCTCGACCGTGATGCAATAACGGATGACGTGAGGAGGGGTTTCCAGAAGCCTGGCGGCCTGAACGTGCGGGGGTACCGATTGTGTGTACTCGTCGATAGTTTTTCTAAGCCTTTTGCGGTAAACCAGTTTTTGGTCGACTCTGCCGGAAACCACGTCCGAAACGATTCCGAGCACGTATGAATCGAGCGGTTCGCCCAGAAAGACACGGCGAACGAGTTCCTGTTGCAGTTCCTTCGCTATGTCCGTCCAGTCCGAACGTGCGGATTCCATTCCTTTGAACGAGAGCGACAGTTCGCCGTCGACGCACGATCCCCCGCAGTAATGTTTCTTGCTCCCATATTCGGCACCCCTTACCGTGGGTATGAGGAAGTAACGAAAATGGGTTTCGAACTGAAGCAGCAGATGGGAGACTGCCCCGAAACGATCACTGAGGTGCTCTTCGAGCCAGATGGTCACCCGATTCGCAAGAGAGCGGCCTGTTTCTTCCGCATGCCCGTGATCCCCTTTTCCAAGCAGGACGAAAATCGAATCGGTGTCACCGTAAATGACCCGGCACCGTGTGGACGAAACGATGTGTTCAATGGTTTGCCTGAGGATATATTGCCCGGTCCGTGTAATGGCGGAGGCCAGCTCAGCGGAAAAAAAACGGCAGTTGCGCGCGCCCAGAACGCCATAGAAACTGTTCATGAGTATCTTGATTGCCTGCGAAAGGTGCTGATTTCCATTGCGTTTTGCCTCGATCCTCGCGTCGAGCAGTTCCGCGACGATTCCCGGTAGAATGGCGGGCGACCGCGCGAACGGGGGACCTGCGGGCCCCTGAATTCGATCTTTCGACTGCAGCCGAACGCCGAGAGGATCGATGCAGAAGCTCATGATGATCGAAGGATAGAGACTTCGGAAATCGAATACGAGAACGTTTTCATAAATACCGGGCTCAGGCTCGATGACGTATCCCCCGGGAAGGGCTTCCCGTGAGTCGTGGTGGTCCGGGGCATCGGGGGCGACATACCCGGCACGATGGAGGCGGGGTAGGTAGAGGAAGTCGAATGCCGCGATACTGCCTCCGACGCGGTCGAGCAGGTGCCCTGAAAGACGGCAGCGTTCGATCGCATCGGGCAGTAGACCTGCCGTATCGAAAATTTCCCGGGTGAGCAGAGCGTCCCTCAGGTTGTAACGCGCGAAAGAAATGGGGTCGGACGCGTACTGTGTGTCGATCGCGTCGATCTTTTCATTTCCCGTCAGGGTGATCTCCTTGGTCTTTCCGAGGAGCTTCGAAGCGACATGATTGAGGGAGTACTCCTCGAAGGAGGCATGATAGGTGCGCAGAAACACAGGGACATCGATGATCACGCGACCATCGATGCGGCAGACCGTGCGGCCGCTCATCCGGCTGGAGTAGACAGTCGCGGTTCCGTTTCCACGACCGGCTCGAAAAGGTATATCGAGAATCCTGCATCGATCGAATATGAACTTCAGATCGAAATCCACGACATTCCATCCGATGATCACGTCGGGATCTTCGCTGCGAAGATGTTCCAGGAATCTCCGGAGCAGATCCCGCTCGTCAGCACAGAAAACTACACCGGTCCGGGGATCGTGTGTGCCTATGATGAACACGATGTCTGTCGCGCCTGCGCACGCGATGCTGTAAAGCGTACCCTCCTTCACGTTCGTTTCGATGTCCACGGAAACGATTTTGAGCACCGGCGATACTGCCGCTCCCCTGATCCTGGGATTCACCATGGTGATGGTGCGTCCGCAGGTTTCAAGGGGGCCCGAAGCCTCGAATCCTCCGGAAACCGACCTCTCCATGAGAAAACGGTCTACGGGATGAACGTCCGACTCGAACGGTGTGTAACGGGCCTCCCGCAGCCGTTTCGAGCACTCCGCAAATGATGTAAACGTCGGGAAATAGCAGCAATCCACCACCTCTCCCCCGAGGGACTTCAGGTCAAGCGGCTTCCGTTCGGATGCTTCACGTGTGAGTTCCGGCGGTGTGGTTCTGCCTACGAAAAACATGGGACGGAAATTGTTGATGACGATATGAACCGGCGCTCCGGTCTCATTGACCGCGAAGAGATTCATTTCGAAATGCCGCCCGGTATCGCGACTGTTTCGGGTGAGCAGAAAACATTTTTGGACGCAGGGGATCATCGTATGAAATATACTTGTTCGCCCTCCGCCCGGGGCAGGGATGGGCGGACCGGTTTTCTGTGCAAAGTTACTCAGGATCGCCCGGAGCGAAGTCCCCGTGAGGTGAAAATAATCACCCAGGGGACTACTCCTTTTATCATTTTTATGATATCCTCAAGCTCCGACAGATCGGTGCTGTTCCGGCGCATTTTCGAAAAGAACGGTTCAATGTCACTCAACTGCCACACAGGAGGCGAATATGGATAATATGTGGGAGAAGATCAAAAAAAGCCTGAAGGACGGAGCGACCCTCTCGATGGAAAAAATCGAGGAGTATACCAAACTCGGTAAACTGAAAGTGGAGGAGATGGCCGCTAAACGCAAGATTGAAAGAAACTTCGTCGATATGGGCGAACGGGTGTTCGATCTTCTGGAAGAGGGGAAAGGAAGCGCTATCGCCGATGATTTGACTGTCAAAAAGGCTTTCGAGAACGTGGCCGCGCTTCGGGAAGAGATTGCTGAACTTGACAAAAAAATGAGAGATGTGTCCGAAAACGCGAAAAGATGCAGGGACGAGGACGAGGAGGACGAAATAAACGGTGTCTGATCCCGGCCGAACACCGAAACCCGAAGGGTCCAATGCGCCTGAAAAACGGGTGGACCCGCATCTGCGTCTCCATCCATCATGGACGGACAGGTAAAAGCGGCATCCCATGAAAAGAACCGATGTGATCGATGAAGCGTAAAACCATTCTCATCATTCCGCCGAGAGGGATACCACTGAAATCGTTTCGAATACGTCTTTCGGTGGCGATATTCCTTGGAATATTCGTACTCATCCTATCGATCCCTGACCAACGATGTAGCGGAACAGAACCAGAGGAAAAATCTCACTGAGCAGAACAAAGCGCTGCTTCAGAAGGTGATTACTACTCTGAGGATGTTAAAAAATCTCAGAACACAGGTTACGCGACTCGAGGAGAAGCAGGCGCAGGTGATACGGATCAGTGGCAATGAACAGGAAAAAATCGAAGCTCCTCAGCCGGAAATCGACTTCACTCAGCTCAAATCCGGAGAGCTGCTCTCTTACCTCGTGAAAATAGAATCACGGTTCGGTAAATTCTTTGCCCTCAAACCCGACAGCGGCAACATTTTCGATACGCTGCCGGTGTTGAAACCCGTTCCAGAACCGGTGCTCATTTCCCGCAGGTTCGGCGTTTCAACCGATCCTTTTTCAGGAAAAAAAAGGCACCATAACGGTATCGATTTCGTGGCCGACTCGGGAACACCGGTGATGGCTACCGCTTCCGGAATCATCAAGCGTATCGAGAAGAATGCGATATGGGGGAAAGAGATCATAGTCAATCATGGAGGCGGATATACGACCCGTTACGCACATCTTGGTGAAGTATCCACCAATCAGGGGAGAAGGGTGCGGCGGGGAGAAGTGATCGGAGCCGTCGGGGTGAGCGGGCTGAGCAGCGGCCCGCATGTCCACTACGAGATCCGTTTGAATGATAAACCGGTCAACCCGGAGGAGGTCATTTTCCCATCTCACCTTTTCAGGGAAAATGACCGGTTAGTATCGAAATAATTCTGCGTTCCCCGGTCAAAGGTCCGGTGCTTCGCGCTGTTTGCATTGTACCGCCCGGCCCGCTCAAGTCATACAACGGCTTTCAGCCGTGTAGTTGATTCCAAATCATTCCGCATTCGTGACGGGGGCTCTCGTACGATCCGAGAATGCACGTCACTTCAGGAGCAGCAGGATCAGAAGTATGAGCGCCAGGAGCGCGAAAACCCCGCTTATCGCCGTCCAGTTCAATGACATTTTCCTGGCCGGCACCTGCCGCTTTACGGTGATGCTCGAGGGGTTCTGCAGATAACGGAAAATGACGTCAAGGGGTGAGAGATCCGAGATCGTCCGCAATATCCTGAACAGGTCATGTCCGAAATCTGCCATCGAGGCGTAACGGTCGTTCGGATCGAGCGCCATACTCTTGTCAACCGAGACGACTAGTTCTCCGGGTAAATCCGTGCCGGTCTGTGGAATCGGTACATAGATGCCCTTGGTTTTTTTTCTGTACGATTTCGGTAAGGGTTTTCTGGGGAAACGCCCTCTTCCCGGATATCATCTCGTAGAGCACCGTACCGAGGGAGAAGATATCGCTCCGGTGATCGATGGAGGAGCCTCTGAGCTGTTCGGGGCTCAGGTATACGAGCGTTCCCATTATTTTAGCACCCACCGTGTGCAGGCTCACTTCGCTCGGTCTGGCGATTCCGAAATCCATCAATTTCACGATCCCGTCTTTCGAAACGAAGATGTTCTCCGGTTTTATATCGCGGTGAATGAGACCACGGTACACCTTTCCGTAAAGGGTGTAGTCTTTCGTATGGGCATAATGCAGCGCCTGACAGAGAAAGAAGGCGATCGCGAGGGATACCGGAACAGGCAGTCGCTGCGATTGGGACAGCATCGTCTTGATCGACGCTCCCTCGATGTATTCCATCTCGATAAACGGGATTTGCTGATCGATATACCCGATATTGTGAATTTCGATGATGTTGGGATGATGAATGTCGGCGAGGATCTTCGCTTCCGTAAAAAAACGTTCGCGTGCTTCGTTCGACGTGTATTTTTTGAGAGCTTTCACCGCTCTTATGACTTCAAGGCCCTCGTGCCATACTTTGAATACCTGAGCGCTGCCGCCTTCGCCGATGAGCGTCTGTATCTTGTTGGGCCCGATCTTGTCGCCCGGACCGGGCATGGGCAGGGTATCCGGCTTGTATGGATTGATGATCTGGTCGGTCATCCGGTGACGGGACCCGGGTTCCCCGGATTGCGATTCCATCATTCCATCCTTCGCTAAGCCGCGCACTTCTAAAAAAAACGTATTACAAGCCGAGATATTTCGCTTGTCCGGCGTCGACTCCCTCTCGATGCGCCAGTAAATAGCAACGGGTCGCCGGAGGAAAATGATAAATTATAGTTACGGACATGTCCAGGAATATATATTACCAAACAACGAGCGATTCTTACGTATGTTGAGTGATGCCGACGCATGAGGGTGTGCCTTCCGAGTGACCTCCAGTTCAGAGCACAAAGAGAGTCTTCCTGCCGGCCCGCATCTCGCCAATTGAAAGAATCCGTCCGGTTCACGCTAAAATAACTCCGGGAATGTACCTTCACAACGCTCGTGTAACGTATGCGCCCATCAAATTATTCGATTCTCGTCGTGAGATACTCCTCTATGGGTGACGTGATCCTTGTCGCGCCACTTCTCGCCGCACTGCGGGAACAATA
>CAZGVZ010000172.1:0-8172 GCA_964529145.1 uncultured Fibrobacteraceae bacterium
GGCGGGTCAACGATGTTCCGGGAGTATGCCGGACCCATGGGACAATCGAATTCCTCACGGCAAAGCGGATCGATGACGGTGTGCCGCTGCAAAACAGCCATGCATTTCCACTGGGCCAGCGTACAGCGGTGATACCCGCTTCGGAACCGGTGGAGAACCTGATGATGCAGGGATGCGATCTTGACCGTCTCAGAAGATATGAAGCCGGAATCATCCCGGCCAGGAGAGCGGTTCCGATATTGATGACCGCTCCCCGCCTTGTCTTTTGCACGGCGGCTGCCGCGATGAGGAGGATATAGAAGATCACGACCAGTTCCGGATACGGAGAGGGTATCTCCGGAGAACTCAGGGGTACTTTTTCCGCACCATGCGCGATGATCGTGATCCATTGTAGCAGCCATCCGGAAACTGCAATCGCCGCCTCGCTTACCGGCGGGACCATTGCCGAACTCAGAAGAGCGATAAAAAAACTCCACAGGGCGCCTGTCATCAGCGGTACCGCGGCTATGTTAGCGAATAGTCCGTAAATAGAAACCGAACCGAAATGATGAAGCAGGATCGGCAGAGTTGCGCAGAATGCCGCGGCGGAAACGGAAAAGGCGGAGGCCGCTTTGCCTGAAAAGAAATCCAAGACGGGATGGAAACTACCCGGACGGCACAAAGCGAGCAACACCGGATGAAGCGCCAGTATACCTGCGGTTGCCGCGAACGAGAGCTGGAATCCGGGCTGAAAAAGCTCCATGGGAGAGAATGCCAGCCACAGGATCGCGGCGATCCCCAGCGACTGCAGAGGATAGTGCTTTCGTTCCGCCAGAAGTGAAACGATCACTGCGGTCGCCATGATCGTGGCTCTGGCCAGAGAGGGAATGGCCCCGATAAACGCAAAGTAGAGCCACAGAGTCGCACAGGCGGCCCCATGCCTCACACAGGGATGCAGGGGAGCGAAACCGAGGAAAAAGTAGACGGCGGCGAGCACTATTCCCGCATGGAGACCGGAAAGCGAAAGAAGATGATACAAACCCGAACGCCTGAATGCGTCTTTGATTTCCGGGGTAAGATACGCAGCCTCCCCGAGAAAAACTGCCCTGACAAGTGAACGGTGCCCCGTCTCCCGGTAGTGATCAAGAGTTGTGATCACCGAGCGCCTGAAACGAACGGCCAGGCGTCCAGGGAAACTCAGGGGAGGGCTCGCCGAGATCACTCTTTCGATTGCGACCTTTCCGGCGATTCCCCTGGCGCACAGGCTGGATCTTTCATCGAAGTCGAAACGATTTTTCCTTTTCTCGCCTGTGGTGAACCGGCCTTCGAAATGAAGCCGCCCTCCGGCGGAAGGAAATTCCGCACATCGGCACAGAAAAATTTTTCCACGGAGCGGCGACCTGCTGTTTTCCGCAATTTTGTCAATTTTCAGGAGAAACCTGAATCCATTCCTGTCGGGAGCCGGGGGTGAAACCACGATGCCGCAGGCGCGAACCGTCATGCCGGACAATACCCGTATACCATTTTCAGCGGATATGAATCTCGTCCACTGTACTGAATAAAGCAGCATACCCGCAAAAAAAAATGAAATGAGCCTTCCCCATTTCGACCGTACGACAACTCCCAAAACGATACTGCCTATTGCAGCAATAGTTACAATAGGGTACAATTGCTGTAGCGTATGCAATCCGTGCGGCCACATCGCTGCGGCACTCGCTGTTCCGGCCGACAGCGCCGCAGCGCCGATGAGAGCGCTCAAGCGGCCCCAATGCGGCAGTAAGGGAAACGAAGCGATGGTTCCGGTTCGGAAATTCAATGTTCAACCCCCTCCCCAGGAGCATCCTTTCCGGTGAGAAATTATATTATGGCATATCCGGCGAGAGATGCGGCCTGCCGGCCGAACCTTTTTCTGCTCCGCAGGATATAGCCTTGAAATGCACGATATGAATGAGCAGCCTATCAACCGGAACAAAGCAACACTGCTGGTAGTGGATGACGAATTCGAAATCCGGTCGCTCATCGTCGAATACCTGCGTGACCTCGAACTGTACACCGTCTACGAGGCGGAAAACGCGCAGAGCGCGCTCGCCCTTCTGGAAAGGCAGCCGGTCGACCTCGTTTTATCTGATATCAATATGCCCGGAATGAAGGGGTTCGATCTTTTGAGGGAAGTGAGAATCAGGTATCCGCTTACCAAAAGGGTTCTCATCACCGCGTACAATGTGGAAAACTATCTCGAACTCGCCCTCAAGCACGATATCGGCAACATCTTTGTGAAAACGACCCCGTTCAACTTCGACGAATTGTCGAGCATGCTCTCCAACCTGCTCAGTAACGATATTTTCGGCCTGGACCGCTATTTCAACAGTGACGCCGAGCTGATGACATTACGCATCACCCATTCCAGACGGCTCGACCTTCATGCAGAAAGTATAGTTTCTTTCATCGGCGACATCCCTTTCGTGAAAAAGCTCGAGCTGGTGATCATCGAGCTTCTCACGAACGCCATCTTTTATGGCATTCGTAAAGAATCCGCCGAAAACAAGGAAAACTGGGAACACGATTTCGTTCTCCCTGAGGAACGGGCGGTGCAGGTGGCTGTGGCGAAAGATCACGAAAAATATGCGATTTCAATCAACGACGGCGGCGGGCATCTCAAGAAATGCGATGTTCTCTACTGGTTGCACCGGCAGATCGCTCACGATGCCGACGGGCTCCCTCTGGGGCTCTACGACACTCACGGCCGTGGACTTTTTATCACCAGGAAGTATATAGACAGACTGATCATCAACATCGATCAGTCCAGGCGTACCGAGGTCATCATAATCAATTACTTCCATAACACCTACATAGGCTACAAGCCACTCTACATCAACGAACTATGAAATTTTCCTCACAGGTTCGGGGTGCTCGTCGCGAGTCGCTCCCGCTTCCGGATTATCTGGCCGACCGCTTCACGTACCATGATCGTGCGGCATGGATCGAAAAGATAGCGCAAAACAGGCTCTCGATAGACGGATGTACCGCCTCGATCGGAGATACCGTGACGCCTGGACAAACGGTCACATACGACGCGGGCGATTTCACGGAGCCGCCTGCGGATCTCGGCTACTCAATTCTCTACGAGGATGAATGGATTCTCGCTGTCAATAAACCCGGCAATCTCCTCATACACCGGGCCGGTCATTCATTCCGGAACAATCTCATGCACCAACTCAGGTTCGTACACTCCCCGCCGTATCCCTCAGCCTGCAGTGTGCACCGCCTTGACCGAAACACCTCGGGAGCGGTGCTCGTGGCAAAAACGGGACGGCTCCAGGCCGAGCTCAGCCTCCAGTTCGCGTCGCGTCGAATCTTGAAAACGTATCTGGCCCTCGTGCACGGTATTCCCGACCCCGGAATCGAACGCATCGACTCTCCCCTATCCAAAGATCCTTCCTGGAACGCGGGTTCCAGGTTCCGTATCGATCCTGGCGGTAAAGAAGCGATCACGCTCATCCATGACTGCGTCCCTGTCGGCGAAGGATTCGCCGCACTTACGCTCAGGCCCTTAACCGGAAGGACTCACCAGTTGAGAGTGCATTGCGCTTCGATAGGCCATCCTATAGTAGGAGACAGAACGTACGGATCGACTATCGAGTTTGAATCCAGAAAAGGTGCAGAAACAGGGATTCCAGGTGTGCATCACCAACGTCATGCCCTTCATTGCAGTGAAATTAGATTTTTTCACCCGTGGTTGGAAAGGGAGTTCCGCATCGAGGCGCCTGTACCCGAAGATATGCTGACTATGGAAAAGAAACTGGGTGAAATCCGGATGGGGGTATGATGAACGAAGAAAATCGTGAAAAGTCCAATCGCTGTGTGCATCCGAATATGATGATTTATAACCAGCGAAAAAAAAGGCCAGGCAGTTTACGTTGCCGTCTTGCGGACGCGTTCTGCCGGGCGCAACAGCAAAAACAAGGGGCTCCCGCCCCTTGTTTCATATAACCTATTTTTTCTTCCTTGTTTTTGACTTCGATGCAGCCGGAGCCTTCGCTCCACCGCCGACGACCGCGTCTTTAGCCGCTTTGGCGACGCGGAACCTGAGAACTTTCTTGGCGGGAATCTTGATCTGTTCGCCGGTCGCTGGATTTCTGCCTTTTCTGGCTTTACGCTGTACCAGAATCAGTTTGCCGAGCCCCGGTAACGTAAATCCGTTCTTGGCCTCTTTGCATGCCAATTCCGCAAGATTGTCGAGAAGAGACTTGACCTGTTTTTTCGGAAGCTCGTTATCTTCCGCTAGCTTCGCAATTATTTGCGATTGCGTCAGGCTCTTTGCTGCCATGCGCACTCCTTCTGTTGGGACAATATGGAGAAAATGAAAAAAACATGGAAGAAGTATAAATCAGTGTTGATCTGTTGTCCAGAAAAATCGGAGGAAAAAGCCTCTTTTCCGCATTTTCACCGATTAAAAGGAGCCGGGCTCCGGGTTCCCGGCTCCGAACGATTCCCGAAGCTCATGATACCGGGTGACGGAATCTTCACTGTAAAATCCGGTATTACCTAAGTTTCTTTCGCTGTAAATGCTTTTTCGAGATACTCCAGATCCAGCTGCGGATATACGGGAAAACGCCCCAGAAGTGCCTGCACCATCTGCTTCGCAGAGACTGCAGCCTGGGGATCGACAAGGTATTTCGCCTTGCTCAAAGTGTTTGCGCGCTCTTCCGAAGCGACCTTCCCGGGCGATGTGCTGGAAAGGACAAGATGAATGATTTCAGCGATTTCCCTCATCTCGGGTTCTCCCATACCCAGCGTGGTCACGGCCGGAGTGCCGATACGCAAACCGCTGGTGTACCAGGGGCCGTTCGGATCGAAAGGAAGAGAATTGCGGTTGAGGGTGACGCCGCAGTCGCGGAGAGCGCTTTCAGCCTGGCGTCCGGTAAGGCCGTAAGGGGTCACATCGATGAGAAACAGGTGATTGTCGGTTCCGCCTGTGGCCACCGACATTCCTTTGGCGGCGCAAGCCCGCGCGAGTGCTGCCGCATTCGATACGATCCGCCCCGCATACTCCCTGAACTCCGGCCTGTTCGCTTCGGTAAACGCGACGGCTTTTGCCGCAATGACATGGCCGAGCGGCCCCCCCATGACGAGCGGGCATCCTTTGTCTACACTTTCGGCGAATTCGCGCGTACACAGGATCATTCCCCCGCGGGGGCCCCGCAGCGTTTTATGAGTCGTGGTGGTAACCACATGAGCATGGGGCACCGGATTGAAATCACCGGTAAATATGCCACCCGCGACGAGTCCGGCGAAATGCGCCATATCGACCATCAATACGGCACCTGCCTTGTCCGCGATACGTCGCATCCTGGCGAAATCTATCCGTCTTGGGTAGGCGCTGTATCCCGCGAGGAGTATGAGGGGACGTACCTTCAGGGCGGTCCTCTCCAGTTCGTCATAATCCAGCAATCCTGTCGCTCTGTCAACTCCGTATGAGTAGGCATCGAACATCTGGGCCGACACGTTGTACCGGTAGCCATGGGTCAGATGCCCCCCCGAATAGTAATCCATACCAAGCAGCCGCTGATTGCCGCACTCTCCACGCAGCCGGTTCCAGTCGTCACGCGAAAGTTTCGAAAGATTCGTTTCCCCGAGGCTTTCGAGTGCGGGCGTCTGTATACGGGTGGTTAAGATCGCCCAATATGCGATAAGATTCGCGTCGGCTCCGCTGTGCGGCTGGACATATGCATGCTCACAGCCGAAAAGCTTACATGCCTGCCCTGCGGCATATGCCTCGATCGAATCGATATTCGAGCAACCCGCGTAAAAACGATGCTGGGGGTAGCCTTCGGCGTATTTATCGGTAAGGAGATTTCCCATCGAGAGCTGGGTTGCAAGCGAACAGTAATTCTCGCTCGCGATCAGTTTCAGATTGGTTCGCTGATCGGCGAGTTCCCGCACTATTGAACCCGCGACTTCCGGTGCAACCGAGGCGATTTGGCAAAGGCTCGCCAGATAGGAAACGAAACCCGGATCAATGGCCTCCGGCTTTCTGTCTCTCAAATAGGCGATGAGAAATTTAGAGGGCATAAACACTCCTCAGGAAAAGTGATCCGTCTGCCCAGGCGCGCGACAGTGCGGTCTACTCCCCGATGGTTGCCCATCTGATGCGCCAGTCGTATATATGAGAAGAAAATAGTTTCCGGCGATAAAATGCATACTTTTTCTTTCAGCTCCCTCCAGAGCACGTGTTTCACGTCCTCTATAAGGGTTTTCCCTCCCTTCTTCGCTCCGGTTGGAGTTCATTCATACTCGGGGTTTCCCTGCATTCCACGCATAGACTGAGGTCCCCTTGTGAGATCCCAAAGGGATTACATAGTGATTCTTACCGGGGCAGGTAATGGAAGTAAATCAAATTTAATAGTTGATATAAAAGGGGATGGAAGCACATCCCCTGTATCGTTCGAATTTGTCCGGGTTCTCAGGCGAAAGGGGGGAATTCCGTATCATCGGGAATGATGCCGACCCCCTCGATTTCGATAAGCCAGTTCGGCCGGCACACCGGAGCTTCGACCGGAATGATCGCTACCGTATCCGGGATACGGGTAACGAGGATATCCTGTATTTGCGTCCAGTGTTTGGGATTCCGCAGATAGATGATGAGGTACTGCATGTCGTTCATCGTGGCGCCCTGGGGTTTGAGCAGGGCGTCGATATTGTCGAGTGTCCGTTCCGTCTGTTTACGGATGTCGGAGATATGAATAGTATTTCCTTCGGCATCAATGCTCGCGGTTCCGGATATATATATATGGGAACGGTCACCGTACCTGATCCGAAATCCCCGTTCGAAAGTGACTCCATAGACAATCGTGTCGGAGAGATTCTCCAGAGCGAGCATACGGACGATCTGCTCTTCCCTGATATTCTGGACCGAAAGCGCATCGAGCGTCACGAGTGTCTCTGGGCTGACACAGTTACCCGCGATGCCGGTGCTGGCGATATACCGGGTTTTCGCGGTAAGCCCGATGGTCTCGAAATACTCTCTTCTCGCCTTTACCATCCCTTTGTACTGGTTATCGACGTCCCGTACGAATATCCAGGTGCGCACCATGTTGTTCCTGATGGTCATTCCATGGTTGTGGAGCGCCGCACTCAAATTGGCGAAGATGTCCTGGGTCTGCTTGAAGGAATCGAACCGGTTTTTATTCCCGATGAAATTGGATGTCCAGAGCAGCGAATAGTTCTGACCTTTCGCGAGCACTACCTGATTGTTGTAGTTACCTTCGGAAGAAAGGATCTGTTGTTTGAATGAATCTTCATCTGTTTTGATATGATACGCAAGGAGCCCGACTTCCGAATTCCCCAGTGGCCCCTGCTCCAAAACCGCGAACGCGCTATTGGAAGCGATCTTATAAAGATCAGACTCAAGCAGCCATACCTGATCGTTCGAAACATCGCTGATGTAGATTCGCATGAACTGCTGGGTCGAGAGATCGAGGCCGTTTTCCTGAAGCGCGGACAGGTATATTGAGGCCAATTCGTCGAGCGCCTCCTGGAGCGGAAGTCCCTCACTCGATACTCCGGTCAGAAAGCTCTCCTGAACGCCGGAGGTGGAAGAAAAGGTGCTGCATTTGACCTTCTGTTTTGTTACATTGATATTCGCCATTGAAAACCTCGATGATCTGGATGATACATGATACCACGCGGTACGTGAACGAATCCCATGCTGCCGATCTGTACCCGCTTTTTACATCTGGAAATCATTGTGTCTCTGTACAAATGCAACTGATGCATCTGAATTCCCGTACATACCCTGCCGGGTATTTCCTGAGGATTTTCAGACTTCCAAGGATTGTTGACCGCACGGACAGCGATGCATTCGTTCAATTGGATCGTACAGGACTTTCACACTACAGGCTGTGGTGGAACGAATAATTCAGCAGAGTACTCCCGTCCTCTTCTGAACAGATCAAAGTAGTGTAGCCTCCCCCCTGTTGAGATTGGTTTAATCGATTAAAAAGTTCCCCCACCGGTTAACCTCACCGGCCGGGTACTATTGATCATTGATAATATACCCTACCCTGCACAATATGACCCGGAAAAAAACATGCGTTTTAAAAATATGTGGACCTGGTGTACCACGACCTATCGTCAGATCAATCAACTACCACGGCTAAAAGCCGTGGTCTGGCTTGAGCGGGCCAAGCGGTA
>CAZGVZ010000173.1:0-896 GCA_964529145.1 uncultured Fibrobacteraceae bacterium
AAACCCCCTTCCGCGGAACTTCGGCACGACCAGAAGGACCAGGACACCCTCCCACCCTATCCGGTGCTCGACGCGATTCTCGAACGTCTCGTGGAGCGGGGTCGCTCGCAGGGAGAGATAGCCTCAGAAGGATTCGATCCGTCCATCGTCGCATGGGTCGCGCGATCGGTTGCCCGGGCGGAATACAAGCGCAGACAGGCTCCCCCAGGTCTCAAAGTCACCGAAAAGGCCTTCGGTTCGGGCCGGCGTTTTCCCATCGCCGCCCGATATTCCTGGCAATGATTCTTTCCATTCTGTTCTGGACCGGAACAGTTCTGGCTTTCGGGTACTGCGCGGTGGTGCTTTTCCTGTACCGCGGTCTCCTTTCGCTCGCGCCCGCTGGAAAATCGCAGGGTCACCACTTTTCGGTAGTGATCGCCGCCCGTAACGAGGCGGAGAACATCGGTCCGTGTCTCGATTCGATTTTCGCGCAAACCATTCCCCACGACCGGTTCGAGGTAATAGTGGCGGACGACCGGTCCACCGACGACACGGCCTCGATCCTGAAAGAGTACCGGGACCGTTTCCCACGGCTTTCGATCGTGCGGGTTGCGTCCACGCCCCCGGGCCTGTCGCCGAAAAAACACGCGATCTCGGAGGGAGTCGCCCTGGCGGCCCACGAGATAGTTGTATTTACAGACGCAGACTGCCGCGTGCCGCCGGCATGGCTCGAAACGATCGACCGGTTCTTCACACCCTCTGTCGGGGTAGTTCAGGGGATCACCTCCTACTCCCGGATCCCCGGTATGAACCGGCTGTTTTACCGGCTCCAGTCGCTGGATTTTCTCTCCCATGGCATCGTCGCGGCTGCAGCGATCGGCGCGCGATTCCCCCTCAATTCCAATGCGAACAACTTT
>CAZGVZ010000173.1:906-5652 GCA_964529145.1 uncultured Fibrobacteraceae bacterium
AAGGAGGCTTTCACCCTTTCCGGAGGCATGAAGGAGAGAATCGGCCATGTGGTGTCCGGAGACGACGATCTGCTGCTCCAGAAGATATGGGAAACCGGAAAATGGGACATCGCCTACATGGCGGATCTCAGGGGTGCGGTCGAAACGGCTCCCACGCCAACTCCCGGAGCGCTCTTCCAGCAGCGTGCCCGCTGGGGATCGAAAACGATTCATTACAGAAGAGGCCAGGTGCTGCTTCTCGGCACGGTTTTCCTGTTCTACACAATGTGCGCCTTTTCACTCGGCCTGTCCCCCTTCCTCAAGGGCCTGCCGCCATTCGCACTTTTTCTCCTGGTGACGAAATTCGCGGGGGAGTTCCTTCTGATGGTTCACGGATCCCGCCTGTTCGGAAAACGGGAGCTGCTGCCATTGCTCCCGCTCGCTTCGATATTACAGCTCCCGATGGTCCTTGCCGCGGTGCTCACAGGAGTATTCGGGAAATTCTCCTGGAAAGGTCAGTCGTTTTCACGTACAATAAACCGGGCAGTTCCGCCTCAAAGGATTTCCCGTAAAAAAGGGAACGGAAACGGGAAACCGGTCGACAATCACCTCCCTCGAAAAATACGATGATACACTCCTGCGACTATAAGGAGTATCGGGTCCCGGAACTCGGTGAGCTCAAGGCTAAAAAAGGGGAACGGGTCAGCGTCGTAATCCCGGCCCGCAACGAACAGGCCACCATAGGCCCTATCGTTACCCGTATCGGAACATTACGGGGAGAACCGGGAATCGTCGATGAGATCATCGTCATCGACGATGCATCGGAAGATGCGACCGCCCGAAACGCGGCTGCGGCTGGAGCGATGGTGGTTCAGGCGGAGGAATGCGGTCCTGGTGTGCGTGCATCGGGAAAGGGGGCCGCGCTGTGGAAATCCCAGTTCGTCACCAATGGTTCGATCGTGGTATTCATCGACGCCGACCTGCTCGACTTCGATGAGCGGTTCGTCATCGGTTGTGCCGGTTCGCTGCTCTGCCACGACCATCTGGAGCTGGTCAAGGCGGCTTACCGACGGCCGCTCATAAACGGCTCCTCGACGATCGAGAATTCGGGGGGACGAGTCACGGAGATCCTCGTGCGTCCTCTGCTGAGCCTGTTTATTCCCGAACTGGCCGATTTGCATCAACCTCTCGCGGGCGAGTATGCGGTCAGGAGCTCGACACTGGAGCTGATGCATTTCTACTCCGGTTACGGCGTCGAAATTGGGCTTCTGCTAGACTATTTCTTCACCTTCGGGCTGGACGCCATCGGTCAGGTGGACGTGGGAACCCGTGCCCACCGGAACCGTCCGCTCGGAGAGCTTTACCGGATGTCGCTCGAAATCGGACATGTGTTTTTCGACAGCCTGGAACGGCAGGGGTACTGCTCTTTTTCAATTCCGGGCAGGGAATCACTCAGATTATGTGAGACGGATGCCGATAATGAATCAGGGGCAGGGATATTGCGCCTGCCGCCTAAAAAGGAGGTCGGGCATCCGTGATGCAATCCCTGTCACTCTCCCTGCTGTGTGCCGCCCTGCTGTGCCTGTCGGTAGCGGTGATCATGCTTCGGAACTTCCGCATGCCGGCGAATTTTCAAGACCGGCAGCGGGAACGCGACCGTCTCAGGAAACTGGTGCTGGAGAAGCGGTTCAATTCTACGGAGACGGAAAATCCCGCTTCGGACGATCAGGTAAACTGAATGAACACAGAGGCTTTCTCGACCTCGTCACGAATTCCGTCGAGCATGGCGGTGAGGTCTGCGCTGTCGAGCTCCAGGTTCTTCCAGACCTGTTCCGATATTGACGGAATCAGGTCGTCGCCGCCGTTCCCGTAATCGAGAGCCCTCACGAAAATGTCCGCGCAGTGTACGATCGACGTAGTTAGGAAATGATCATGTGCGGGTGATGGATTATGATGATATTTGACGGCATGCTGCAGCGTGGCCGGAAGGTTCCATCGCTCGGTAAGATACCCCCCCACCTGTGCATGGCTGCAATCGAACAGTTCGTTCTCACTTTCATACAGCAGTCGATGACGTTCCCGGCTGTACAGAAGGGCCTGATTGAACTGGTCGGGCAGGTACCGGCAGAGAATCAGTTTTCCCAGATCGTGAATGAGTCCCGCAATGAAGCACTCCTCCCGCTGACTGCTGCCCACCTGTTTCGCGATCGATGATGAAGCGGCGCCGCAGGCGATCGAATGCATCCAGAAATTCTCCAGGTCGAATTCCCTCGCCTTGTCACTCTTGTTCCGGAAGGCGTCGAAGATCGATGCGGTGAGTACGACATTCTTCACAGTGGAAAAACCGAGGATCACGATGGCGTGGGTGATGGTGCTGATCCGGCCCGGAAAGCCGTAAAATACCGAGTTAACCAGTTTGAGCACTTTGGATGCGAGTGCCTGATCGGTCGTTATCGCCTTTCCGACCTCTTCGGCGGAGGTTTTCGGATTCTGAAGGAGAAGCGTCAACTTTTCGATGACCGAAGGGAGTGTCGGTATCGAGGAAATCTGTTCGATCGTTTTCAGGATTTGCTGCGCCATTTAATCGATCCGGTTCAAAGGTTTTTCTGAAGACGATACGAATACACTGCATCGAAGATCTTTTTCATTAAGGAATTCCGGAGCGTTTTCGAAAATTTGGCTGTAAGATGGGTTCTGAGCTCCTCGGGTGACGCCGAAGCCGTTTCCTCTTCGGGGTGCCGCTCCTCCTCGCCTTCGATGTAAACCGCCGAAACGCTCCAGTTCTGCAGCCGCCTTCCGATTGCCCGGGAAAGCGTGATCCCTTTCGAGAGCAGCACGTTCCCCCCCGGGCCGCACACTTCGCGCCCGAGAATCATGCCCTCCTCGATTTTTTCGACCGGTATTTTTTTCATCGTGTTTTCCGCCGGCGGAGTCGAGTGATCCTTTGTACGGGTCGTACCCGGAAATCGCGGCTTCAGCTCCGCAAAAATATGATACTGCGGAAGTTGAGGGTCGTCAATATCATTGTGAGCCCGCAAAAAACCATCGACAACCGCTGTTTTCAATTATACTCTCATGGTGATGAAAAAGGTACGCCTTTCCCCCATTCGCGGATCGATGTGGGTGATACCATGCCTTCTCGCCCTTTCGGCGAGCGACGTATCCGGAGAAAACCTTTTTCAGCAGATCGGATGGAAAGGTGCAACGACAGGAATCATCGCAGCCGTCCTGACCGCGCTCGCACTGATCGTCTTAACGCTTGCCGCGGTTTATCTCAGATCAAGATTCAAGACCCACAGGGAACAGGCGGAATTCTCGAACAGGCTCTTCGAGGAGAACTGTGAAAAAGCCGCTCTTCTCCCTTATGAGGTGGCCAGGCTGCGGCGGATTCTCGGCCACGAGTTCGTAGCCCATCCACATACCGTTTTTCAGTCGGCGGCGCTGTTCGAACACTGTATCGACGCGGAGGTGCGGCTGCTGCTCATCTCCGCAGAAGATCCGGGCTCTCTGGAAGAGGACGACAGAATTCTCTCGGGTCTGAGGAAAAAAATGGGGTACGGCTACCTTCCCCTCGAACATCCGCTCCTTTCTACGCGCAATCTGGAAACCGGCCAGGGGGTTTCCGTATTCGGTCCGTCCGGAACCACTCCGCTCATTCATCGAGCCACTGTCGTCATGAACAGGGAAACCTGTTTCCGGCTGCAATACAACTGCGAGAACGAGGAAACGGTCCGGATTTTCCCGGGTCAATTTATAAAACTGGTCTTCGCGCGGCACGGCGACGGTGTATACGGGGTTCAGGTCGAGGTGGCGAAAACCGACTCCTCGTCGACCATCGACTGCCTGCACACGCTCCAGTTCCGCCGCAACCAGCTCCGGCAGTTCGTCAGGATCGAAGTCAATTTACCCTTGAAAGTCCGCCCTCTCCCGCGCCGGGAGCGGAGCGGAACTGCGGCGGAGAGCCCGTCCGGGTGTCTGGAAGCGAAACTCTGCGACATCAGCGGCGGGGGGTTGAGCTTCGTGTACGAAAAACCCCTGGTCCCCGGAGATTCGGTTTCCCTGGCTTTTTCCCTTTCCACCGGGAGTTTTTCCGGTGTCACCGGAAAGATCCTGCGGGTCAGCGTCCAGGAAGGTAAATCGGTCACCTCCTACCGTCACCATGTTCAGTTCGTGTCTATCGAACAGAGGCAGCGCGACATGATCGTGAAATATATTTTTGAAAAACAGAGGCAGCAGAACCAGATTCGTTAGACCGGGAGTTTGGAAACGTGGACACTGCAGGACCGCTACAAAGAACGTCCGGCGCTTCGGAGCGCGGAGGCATACTTTTCAGAAGCGTCGTCGTGATTCTCACTCTCGCCTTCATCGGCGTCGCGATCTACACTCTGCTCGGAGCGATCGGACGGGACCAGCAGGTCAGCCACCGTAAGGCGCTCGCGATATGCGAATACGGTCTGATGAAAGCGTTCGAGCGGGTGCATGAAAGTCCTTCGGCGACCGCCGATATCGCGAAAACCGAGTACGAGGACGGATGGTACAGGGTCACGATGAACAGACAGACGCTCCGGGATACCGTTTTCCTTTCCATGACCGCAGAGGGACACTCCGGCTCATCGGTCGAACGCCGCACGTGCGCGCTGCGGCTCGATGTTTCAGGCGACGACTCGGTATGGGTTCGGGCCGAAAGCCGCTGAACCGGCACCCGCCCTTTTTTCTGTTGACAATTTTCCCCCCTGAATGATAAAAATAGAGTGATACTCCGCGAAA